>JAHEJF010000167.1 GCA_024639025.1 Ahrensia sp.
CCATTGCGACTGAATATGTCTTGCGATCCATCGACAGGCTGGAAGTGCGCGGACGCGATTCAGCGGGGATTGCCATTCAGATGGATGTCAGCGCTAACGCCTTGGAATTGCTGAATGATGCACAGGTAGAAAGCTACAATCGGCGCAGGGATGATCTGAATGCCGGGGATATGGCAATCTATCAGGAAGGCCGCGACGCAGGCGGCTTGAGTGTCACCTTTGTTTACAAGACCGCCAATCTGGTTGGGCGGCTTGGCGACAATGGAACAGCGCTTCGAGACAGCATTCGAAGCGATGATGTGCTCTGGGCAATTGCGGGCACATCAATGAACGCCAACATCCTGTCTCATACAAGATGGGCGTCGCATGGCGTAATTTCGGTGGCCAATTGCCATCCCCACAATTCAGCACTCACTGGCAACGATGCAGCAACTCCCGAAGCCCATCTGGGCGCGATGTATGCGCTTAATGGCGATGTCGACAACCATCTGGAACTGCTGGAAGAGTTTGTTAGCAAACGAGATTTAGCGGTTGATGCGGCGATCACAACGGACGCAAAGATCATTCCCATTGCCGACCGTGCTTCTGCCACTGTCGGCAATAGCCGTCTTGACCAATTTCTTGCCGCCACCCGCCGCCTGGATGGATCTGTTGCTGTGGGGTGCATTGATCCGACCGAGATCGGCACCGCTTATCTGGCCCAAAAAGGCTCCGGCCAGGGACTTCACGCGGCACGCCTGAATGATGGCTGGATCTTTGCTTCGGAGGTTTATGGTCTCTGCAATGCCTCACTCAACAGTTTCAACCTTGCGCGTTCAGTCGCAGGTGGCTCGGTGATCCGGCTTGCCGGTCACGAGTTGCTTCCGGAGATGAGAACCGTGTCCGATGGCAAACCGGTGGAAATCAAACCGGAAGCCAGCCAGATATTTGCACGCGATATCTATCGCGGTGACTTTGATTTCTTTCTGGAAAAGGAAATCAACGACGGTCCTGGCAGCGTAGCAAAGACGTTGCGCGGCCGGTATCGGAAGCGGTCAGACGGCATGGTCGCATTTGATGATCTGGCAACTGACATCTGGCAGAACCTGCGCTCAGCCACCGAGAAAGGCATAAGCCGGGTCTATGTTGTAGGCCAGGGAACCGCGGGGGTCGCCGCTGTTGGAATCGGGTATCTGATTGAAAAAGCGCTGAGTCGAGATGCACGGCGCAAGATCGTCGTCGAAGCGGTTCGTTCCTCAGAGCTTTCTGCCGATATCGAGTCCTACGATTTTGATCGGGCGTTGGTGATTGCGGTTTCACAATCGGGAACAACCACAGACACCAATCGTGCGGTCGACCTTGCGCGTGAGCGCGGCGCCTTCATTCATGCGATTGTCAACCGGCGCAATTCTGATCTGGTTCGAAAATCCGACAGTGTCCTGTTTACGTCCGATGGACGGGATGTAGAGATGTCGGTAGCCTCCACAAAGGCATTTTATGCGCAAATTACAGCAGGCAAACTCACCGCGCTTTTTTTGGCTGATCAGCTTCAAACGATGACAGACATCGAACTTGCTTATGAGATGGGCGAGCTTGAAAAACTTCCTGCCCATGTCAGCCAGGTGCTGGCCGATGAAGCGCATATTGCCGAATGTGCGCGTTCGCTGGCACCATATGCCCGTTATTGGGCAGTAACCGGTTCGGGCGTCAATCACATCGCCGCGCTGGAAATCAGGATCAAGCTCTCCGAACTTTGCTACAAATCCATTCCGGTCGATTTCACCGAGGACAAGAAGCACATCGATTTGTCGACCGAGCCATTGACGCTGGTGGTGGCCAATGATTTGCCTGGCGATCTGGTCGGCGACGTCGTCAAGGAGGCCGCAATCTTCAAGGCGCATAATGGCCGACCGATCGTGTTCGCCACGCAAGGCGCCGATGCAACAGCATTTGAGGAATACGCCGAGCGCGTCATTGCGTTGCCAAAAATCGAGGCTGATCTTGCATTTGTCTTGGCAACCGTCGCTGGCCACCTGTTTGGATTCCATGCTGCCCGCGCGATTGATGTCGGTGCCCAAAAGCTGAAACAGATCATGGTCGGTCTGGAACTTCTGGCTATGTCGAACCCGGACTCTGATGTCGACAGTGTGATTGGTCTGCTCGATACATTTGTTGAAGACGCCGCCAAAGGTGCGTTCAATTCAGGTCTGGGCGCCAATCATTTGGCGCAGATTTCATCGGTTGCTCGTCAGCTCAATGACAGGAAACAGGATGCCGACGCATTGGTATCGATTGCGGCAAGTTCGGCCGACCCAATCCGCAAGGCGTTTGAAGAGACTTCACGTCCTGTCGATACGATTCGCCACCAGGCAAAGACTGTCACCGTTGGAACCAGCCGACCTGAAGATGCGCTTTCACCAGCTGTGCGTGACGCGTTGGGTGCATTGGCACTGGCAGACAGCAGGCTGTCTTTCAACAACCGGAAAACGTTGGCTGCGGTCTCGCGTATCGTTGAATCTGTCAAATGGGGCGCACTCCTGGATGTCACGGTGCGTGACCATATCAATATCGCCAGCGCTGCCACTGGTGTCATCTTGCCTCCCCCACTTGGGGACTATCAGGAAGGCGGACGTGCGCTTGGCGTGATCGGTGCTGCGCTTGACACCAATGAGCTGAATTGCGGTTTCCTCATTGATGATGCGGTGATCGCCGTTCCGGTTTCCGCGCCTCGAACGGCAGATATCGAACATGTCCTGTGCCTGTCGGTCGATCTGGTTGCACATGCGAGTCGAGAGCAGAAAACAGCAGTCATGCAAGTCCTGGGTACCTATCAAGCCAAGATGCGCGAATGGGAGCAGCATTTCGGAGCTGATGCAGAAGCACAGCTGCAAAGGCAGATTGCGCGTGAAATGCCTTCCACAATCGTATTCAGACCCTCTGCGCTGGATCCGCTGCTTGGCGAGGAAAACAAGCAGTCTGCATAGAACCGGTCATTTCTCGATATATTCAGCCAATGCGCAATATAGATGATAAAATGTGCTGGAAGGCATGTCCGGTGCCGCCACATATCCGTTATCGTTGATTGCATCATACCAGCCGCCCTTGATCGGGCCGTCGATGTAATGCGTTTGCAACACGTCCAGCATCTTGGTCTGGAGGGCCGTTGCTGAAGCCAATCCGTCATTTTCCATCGCGATTGCAGCCTTCAACGCCTCCGTTTGCGGCCAGCAACGCGCCCTACCTGAGACAAAGCTGCCATCAACCGACATGGTGTCGGCTACAGCACCGGTCTTCTCATGGTGTCCAAATGCCCTCGCAGTTGCATAGAGCGTGCGGGCTTTTGCCGCCAATCCATCTGTCGGACGCAGCTCGTCAAATCGCATCAGAAGCCATGCCCATTCATAATGGTGGCCCGGTTCGACCAGATGGTCGGCATCCGGGTCAACAATAGGCGACCAGTCATCATTGAACCGCTCGGTCAGTGTTCCTGTTGCCGGATCATAATAATGCTGCTCGAACAGATTTACGATCTGCCCGGCACGGTCGAGATATTCTTTCTCGGCAGTTGCGTCATACCAGGCCAGCATTGCTTCCAGGAAATGCATGTGCGGATTGGCCCGGCGCGGTAGCGTGTTCTTGTTATTGTCGTAGTAACCGCCGTTCACCGAATCGGACAAGGACTGGTCGAGATAGCTGAGCGTTTTGTCTGCCCAATGCCGCGCCGCATCCCACTTCTTGGCGCGCCAGAGCCATGCCATCGCAAGCAGGACGAAACATTGATCGTAGGTATCACGTGTGTTGTCCAACACCGACCCATCTGGATTGTACAAATGGATGAAACCACCATCTTCATGCCATCCGGTCTGGATTAGTGTGTCAAAGCAGTGCTGCAAAACCGTGTCTGAATCACCCTGCCAACCCATTATCGAAGCGTGTGCAAAACAGTAGATCTGTCGCGCTGTAACACGCAGGCGTTTTTGGGGATGTGGCGCTGGCGACCCATCAAATGCCAGTGCTTCGTGTGCGCCACCATGATCAAAGTCCATGCCTTTGGTTGCCCAGAACGGCAAAGCATCATCAAACAGCCACGCTTTGATCGCTTGTCTGGATTGTCGCGTGTTTGCTGCAAAAGACTTCTTGTATTCAGCGCAGACATCTTTGGTCAGGTGGGCGTTCTTCGTTGTCGCAACCAGAATCTTGTTTTCTTCGGCCACAATGGTGAGTCCTTCAACACCCGCAGCAGCGACCAGCGGCCCATCGCTCCGAATGTAGTTGTTCCGGGCATCGACGAGAATTGTATCGCCAGCGCTTGCATTGCCGTCGGTGTCTTTTTCCGCCCCTTGATAGAGTTGAGCCCAGGAACCCAGATCATCCCATTCGAACTGGGCAGGGATCACACCGATATTCGAAGCTTTCTCCATAATGGCAAAATCCATGGACAGTTTGGGGGCTGCGTTGAATGCCGCCTCGTCAAGATAGACAAACAAACCATCCCTTTTTGCATTCTTTACGGCCGCGCTTGCCTGTTCCCATATTTCTGGTTGCAATGCCAAGAAGTCATCTGCCAATCGTCCGGCGCGAAATATGAACATGCCAGCGTTCCAAAGGAAGCTGCCTTGCGCCAAGTAGTTTTGTGCTGTTTCGGCATCAGGCTTTTCGTGAAACTTTCGTACCGCGTGTCCCTCGCCCAGCGGTTCACCCTGCTCAATATATCCATACTGTGTTTCGGGACGCGTCGGCGCGATCCCAATTGTCATTATTGCATCCGACGCTTGCGCCGTTTTTGCGGCGCGCGCGATGGTTTGCCGAAACTCTTCATGATCATCAATGCGGGCATCAGATGGCAGAACCAATAGCAGGCTGTCCGGATTGGTTTCGCACGTCAGCGCTGTAACTGCCGCAATCGCCGCAGCCGTATCTCGCACTGATGGTTCAAGCATCACGGCGCTGGGCGATGTATCGGATGTCGACATTTCCGCTTCAAATGCCTGCCTGAGCGATGCGCCTCCCAAAATGATCGGTGATTGGAAACTGTCATCCTGCACAAGCCCTGCCCTGGTTCGGGCGATCGTGTTGGCAAGCAGCGATTTATCATTGAAAAGTGCGTGAAATTGCTTCGGTTTTTCGTCCCTCGACATGGGCCATAATCTGGATCCTGCGCCACCGCACAAGATGACCGGAGTGATATTAATGACCGACATGCTTCTTCCTCAACATCCGTGCGGGGTAATCAGTAGCAAAGCACCCCCTTCATTGCCCAAGATGTAGCCGATATCAAATAAGGAAAAGTGAACCAAAGCATATCCGGCACAAAAAAGCGGCCTGACTTTTTTCAAAGCCAGGCCGCTTGATGATTTGGGTTTTTGCCTCAGGGCAATAACCCGGCAGCAATTAGCCGCTTACTGTAGTCGCGATTGAATCGAACTTTGAGTTC
>JAHEJF010000168.1 GCA_024639025.1 Ahrensia sp.
GTTTAGGGATCTCGTTCGCGGATTTCCATCAGGGCCAGCAGTCAGAACTATGCTGCACAAACAGGCCGGACATATGAAAGCAACCGATCACAAGCTGAACAAAAACCCTTGCCAATCGGGGTGTCCACATATGAATCACAGATCAACCGATTTGCAAACACCGTTCCGACTCAACATGAACGGATGTTGCTGTAGTCATTCTTCTGACTGAATTCCAGCATACATGATGGTCTGCCCGTGATATCGACTGGCAACGCTGGTTACGCTACCCCTGACCTTTGGTCTTGGTCCGACCCGTTTTGGCTTTGGCCTCCAAGAATTCGATTATCCTGCCCGCAATATCAATTCCTGTTGCGTTTTCGACACCTTCGAGCCCCGGCGACGAATTGACCTCCATGATCACGGGTCCATGGTTGGATCGCAACATGTCCACGCCACAAACATTCAATCCCATGGACTTTGCAGCGCGGATGGCGGTGGCCCGCTCTTCAGGAGAAATCCTCATGGATTTGGCGCTTCCGCCGCGATGCAGGTTGGATCGGAAATCACCCTCTGCGCCGGTTCGCTGCATAGCAGCGACGACCTTGTTGCCGACGACCAATGCGCGAATATCGGTGCCGCCGGCTTCTTTGATGAACTCCTGCACGAGAATGTTGATATTGGCGCCGCGGAAAGCTTCGATCACCGATTTTGCCGAATTGTGCGTTTCTGCCAGGACGACGCCAATGCCTTGGGTTCCTTCCAGCAATTTGATGACCACAGGCGCATCGCCCGCCAACTTGAGCACTTCGTCGGTTTGCTTTGGATCATGGGCAAAAGTGGTGACCGGAAGACCGAGCCCGTCACGCGCCAGCAACTGCATGGACCGCAGCTTGTCACGCGACCTGCCGATCGCGACCGATTCGTTCAATGGAAAAACGCCCTGCATCTCGAATTGCCGCAGCACGGCGAGACCGTAAAACGTCACTGAAGCGCCAATGCGTGGAATGACGGTATCATATTTTGGCAGCTTCTGCCCATTGTAATAGATGTCCGGCCGCCGCGAGGCGATGTTCATGTAGCAGCGCAATGTATTTATGATTTCAAGTGAGTGGCCGCGGCTTTCAGCAGCCTCTTTCAGCCTCTGATGTGAGTACAATTTGGGATTACGTGCAAGCATTGCAATTCTCATTTCAAGTCTCCTTTGTCAAAATTAAAGAAATTCCGGAACCCGCGTTCGGCGGCGGGATATTCAGCCTCGAAGAACCGAACCTAGAACCACTTAAGGCGCCGGAAGAGCCACAACTCGGCTACCAGCAAAATCACCATGACTGCACAGGTGATCCAGAACGCGACAGAACTTTCCACCCCCGGCATTCCGCCAACATTGATACCAAGAAGGCCGGTCAAAAAAGATAACGGCAGAAAGATCGCGGCAATCACGGAGATGACGTACATGTTCTTGTTCATCACCTCGTTGAGCCGGTTGGCGATGTCGTCCTTTATGACAATTGCACGCTCGCGTAGCGCATCGAGTTCTTCCAGGTAGCGCTGTTGCCGGTCTGCAGCCTCACGGATCGTTGGACGCAGGTCGTCCGGCAACCAGGCAGGCGGATCCGCCGTCATATAACCCAATGCTTCGCGCTGCGGGGCAATGTAGCGGCGCATGACAACAATTTCGCTGCGCATGTCGGCAAGTTCGCGGCTCAGTGTGCTGCTGTGGCTTTCATCAGCCTTCAGTTCTAAACCATCGAGGCGGTCTGAATGCTCCGTGATCACGCCTTCCATTTGCCACACGAGCTTTTCCACCAATTCACCGAACAAGGATGGCGCATCGCGTGGTCCGATGTCTTGAACCGTCATCTGTTCGAAGACAATGCGCGGGACAAAAAGCCTTTTGTCCCTGAGCGTAATCAGCCTGTGACCGTCACACCATATGCGCAGCGAGACCATGTCTTCAGGCTCTGCGCCTTCGTTTTGATTGATGCCCCGCAATATGGCGACGTATCCACGCTTGCCACGAAAGGCGCGCGGTCTGCTCTCTTTTTCAAGCAACGCGGACACGGTCGGTGCGGAAAGACCACTCTTGCCCAATAGCCAATTGCGGGCCGACGCAGCAGTTATGTCAAGATGGATCCACATCATCCCGTCATCAGGCTTCCAACTTTCAATCTCCACCCACCCGGCTGTGCGCGGCTCTCCATCAGCGCCAATCTTGCAGGCGAATATCAGGCCGTCGATCTGGTCAGCCGCGGGTGTCGCATGGTCAGCATCTGACATTACTGCGCTCCCGAGGCGGTTCTTCTTCTGGATTTGGTTGCATTGTGTTGTACCAGTTCAAGAGGAACCGACGAGCGAACATGCAAGTCGCGCTGCGGGAACGGTATTTCGACGCCGCCTTCATGAAACTTGACCCAGACGCGCTCCATGAAATCGCTTGCGACATTGGAGAGGCCGGCTTCCGGGTCGTTGATCCAGAACCGGGCCTGCAAGTCGACCGAGGAATCGCCGAACCCCATGATCAAGACATTGGATTTAGGATCTTTTAGGATGCGAGGGGTTTCATCAAGTGCATCATAGATAAGCTTCTTTGCAAGTTGGAGATCGCTTCCGTAGCTGATGCCAATCGGAACTTTCCGCCTGACAATCAAATCGGAGTGGGACCAGTTCTCAACCTTATTGATAATCAGTTCTTCATTCGGAATCAGATGTTCGGTGCCGTCGCGCGTCCTGATTGCCGTGTAACGGGCACCAAGACTGGACACCCAACCGACGGTCTCGCCGACATTGATGACATCACCGGGTTTGATTGAGCGGTCAGCAAGCAGAATGATGCCGCTGATCAGGTTGGAGACAATCTTCTGCAAGCCGAAGCCGATACCGACGCCGATTGCACCGGACAGGACCGCCAGTGCGGTGAGATCTATGCCGACGGCGTTCAGCGCGACCACCACGGCGATGAACAGCAACCCGAACCGGCTCAACTGGCCGATCAAAACCTTGACGGACGGTGTGAGCTTGCGAGATTTCGCCAGCCGCCCTTGAATGACTTGCGATGAACTGGAGGCAAACCACAGCATGAAGGCAGCGATCAGACTGCCCTTGATCGCTAGATACAGAGAGAACCGGCCATCGCCGATGGTGATCGCGATGCTATCAAGAAGGGCGATGGTGGGGTTCAGCAGCCGCAAGATGTTCAACGCAGCAATGATCCAGATCAGTACTGCCAGGGCATTTGACCAGAATGGATCGCGCACAGCGCTGGAGATGAGCCGGATGAACACCCAGGCACTCAGCAGACTGGCCGATATGCGGATGACATAGCTGCCAAAGCCGAGTTCAGCCGAGATCGGTTGCGCAATCCAAAGGGTAAGCAACAGCAAGATTGGCCACAGCAGCCCCCGCAGTGTCGAACGCAATTTCAGGAGCCGCGACGACTTGCTCTCTGGCCACAACTTGTCGAACTGGATTGCCGCCGGCTTTTGGAGCAGCCAGCTCAACGCCCCCATCGCCAGGACAAAACCAAGCTGGATCAAGCCTTCGTACGAAAACACACGAAATGCGAAGATCGAGTAGATGGTATCCAAGTGGTCCAAGATAGGTTCAAAAGTCTTGGATAAATCTTCGGTAATCGCTTCAGCGGTTTCTGCAGGGGCTTCGCCAATCTTTGCCTCTACCTCCTGACCTGCAGTTATGGTACCGGCTTTCTCCGGTTCTGCGCCACCTGCCTTGACAGCAGCCTGCTCCGCGGCGAGTTTTGCTTTCTCCGCCGCAAGTTCAGCCTTTTCTGCGGCCAACCTGGCTTTTTCAGAAGCGATCTCCGCTTTGGCCGCGGCGATTTCAGCCTTGTCAGCCGAACCGCCATCCACCGTGGGTGGTGTCTCGGTTGTCACCTGAGCTAAGATCGTATCGCTACAGCCGGTGTTGCTGACGCAATCCTGCAGTGGCTCGCCTTCAAGCGGCGCCTGCGTTCTCACCATGTCGGTCTGATGGATCATGCCAGCATGGCTTGTGCCTGCCAAACCCACTCCAGCCAACAGGGTTCCGGCGAGCAACATGACGACAATCAAATGGCAAACACACGCATTGGAGACGTATTGCAGCGGTATGACACAGCTCCCTTGATTTGGAGTAGAAAGCGTTGATGCACCAGACCTGAGGGTTAAGCATGGTATTTGCAAGTTTCAATTTATCATCGATTATATAGATAATTTTCATGCATGATATCTGAACATATGGCGTAGCGTCCGCGATATTCTCCTATGCAGTGCAGTTGTGATTGGGCATCAGGTGAACGACATAGTAAGTAGCACCAATCGCCAGACGTGCGGGCCGGTGCAATAGACTAAAGCGCATCCGTTAACAGGGTTGAGATCGTGATTTTCCAAATGACTGCGGCCTGCTTGATTGTTGCGGCGTTGCTGGTGTCGGGTTGTGCAACGATGGGGGCGCAGGAAAGCGCCAGCGTAGGCACGGTCGAACCGGTTCACGAACGCATACTGATTGCAACCACCAGGGCCAGGGCTGACAATCCGGCGGAGCTGTTTTCGGGCGAACGCAGCTCGCGCCTGGACCATGCGGCCATCACTGTTTCGATACCGCCAGCCCACAAGACGGGCAAGCTGGAGCGACCTCGCATCGGCGAACCATCGGTTGCCCGGCACTTCACATTGCGCGACCGGTCCTACATCGACACTGATGAGGCGTTCAAAGAATCGGTGGATGCGTATCTCGCTGCACGTCCGCCAGAGCAGCGCGACATCCTGTTGTTCGTTCACGGATACAACAACGGCTTTCAAGACAGCGTGTTTCGCTTCACCCAGTTCGCCCATGATTCCGGGTTTGGTGGCGGTCGGGTGTTGTTTAGTTGGGCTTCAAGAGGAAGTGCCGTTGAGTATTTCTACGATCGCGAAAGCGCCACCGTCGCACGCGATGGTCTGGAAAAAACCCTGAGGCTTCTCGCCGGCACCCGGGTGAACAAGATCCACATAATGGCCCACTCGATGGGCAACTGGGTCGCGATGGAAAGCCTGCGGCAATTGCAGATCAGTGGTGATCCGAACTTGAATGGCAAGATCGGCGAGGTCATTCTGGCTTCGCCGGATATCGACGTCGACGTGTTCAAGTCGCAGATGCGGCGCCTCGGGCAGCCTGTCAAACCTTACCATTTGCTGGTCTCGCGCGACGACCGGGCGCTGAGCCTGTCGCAACGCCTGTCGGGCAACCGACCGCGCATCGGCAACTTCGCCGATGACGGCGAAATCGCGCAATTGGGCATTATCGTCTACGACGCGACTGCGGTGAAGTCGCAGGACCGGCTACACCATGCCAAGTTCGCCCAGGCCCCGGAAATCGTTCAGTTGCTCGGCAACCGCCTTAGCGCCGGCAACAAGCTGGTCGATGATAGGGTACG
>JAHEJF010000169.1:0-4086 GCA_024639025.1 Ahrensia sp.
GAAATGGAGTCGCTGGAAGATGTCGGACCAGCAGTTCTCGATGCAGTGGCGCGGTTTTTTGCTGAGGAGCACAATCTTCAGATGGTGGATGATCTTGTCGCTGAACTGGATATCCAGGAAGCCGAGAAACCATCTGGAGACAGCCGTTTTGCCGGCATGACCATTGTGTTCACCGGGTCGCTTGAACGCATGAGCAGAGATGAAGCCAAGGCCATGGCTGATCGGCTTGGTGCAAAAGCTTCGGGTTCCGTGTCTGCCAAGACTGATTTGCTCGTCGCTGGCCCAGGTGCCGGATCAAAACTCAAAAAGGCCCAGGAGCTGGGCATCGAGATCATCGATGAGGATGAGTGGTTCATCCGCGTTGGTGATACGTAAGGCTTTTATATCCTTCAATATTTTTGATTGAGACGGTCACAAAAATTCGCGTGAAATTGGTGTCGAAATCGACTAGATAGTTTCGGTTGGAGAATCGCAATGGCTTCCTCGAAAACCGAATTCTGGACAGGCTCGCGCGCCGCCTTGCCCATTGTCACCGCTGCGGGCCCGTTTGGTGCCCTTTTCGGTGCGCTGGCTATCGAAAACGGCATGACTGTGTTCGAAGCCGGCTTGATGAGTGCCATCCTGTTTGCCGGAGCGAGCCAAATGGTTGGCATCGAGCTGTTTGGCGAGAATATTGCCCCCTGGCTGATCGTTTTTTCGATCTTTGCCGTCAATTTCCGTCATATTCTCTACTCGGCCATCACCGGGCGATACATGACGCATCTGACCTTCTTTCAGCGCTATTTCTCGTTCTTCTTTCTGACCGACCCGCAATTTGCACTGATGGAATTGCGACATGATCAGGGAAAACAATTGAGCTTTGCCTGGCTCATGGGGGCCGGTCTCACCTTTTGGTTCCCGTGGCTGGCGCTGACAATAGCTGGAGCCCTGTTTGGCAGCCTTATCGAAAATCCTGCCGAGTGGGGGATCGACTTCCTGCTGCCCATCTATTTTCTGGCTTTGGTGATGGGTTTCAGAAAGCGCGCTAACTGGATTTCCATTGTACTGGCCAGTGGTGCTGTTTCGATCCTTTCTTTTCATTTCATTGGGTCGCCCTGGCATATCACCATTGGTGCCCTTGCCGGTATCGCGGTGGCGGCCATCATCGGTGTGCCGAAAAACCACAAGACGGTGGTGTAGTCATGGTGTCGACCACGCTCATGATTATCGTCTTCGGTGCAATCGCTACCTATCTGACGCGTATTGGTGGCCATGTCGTGCTGTCCCGCTTTGAACGGATTCACCCGCGCGTTGAAGCAGCGTTGAACGCTGTACCCGCAGCCGTTCTGACGACAATTGTTGCGCCCTATGCCGCTTTCATAGGTGTGGCGGAGACAATTACGCTTTTGATTGTGGGGCTGCTTGCGCTGAGATTGCCGGCTTTGGCCATCTTTGCGCTGGGTTGGTTGTGTGTTCTTGGTTTGCGTTCCCTGATCGGGTAGCTGCTTCAACTCCGAGATGAAGGCTGTCCGGTGATCAGACGTAGAAGCGCCTGCCATTCCCAATGCGGCAATACAATCCATCGTCAAGGCTGGATCCTAAACCCGTTTTATTCGGCGCGTTGCTTTTTCGAGCCAGTGCAATGTGTCCTCATCGTCGATGAGCTTGGACAGCTCATTGCGCACCTTGCTGTGATAGGCGTTGATCCAGCGCTTTTCTTCGGTGCTGAGCAAGGAGACATCAATCAGGCGCCGGTCAATCGGGCACAGGGTCAGCGTGGTGAAGCCGTGCATCTCAATCTCTCCCCCTTCAATTGGTCTCGGCGGCTCTACAATCACCAGATTTTCAATCCGGATGCCGTGGCTGCCCTCTTTGTAGTAGCCGGGTTCGTTGGATACGATCATGCCGGTTTCGAACGGTGTCATGGAGCGTCTTGAGATGTTCTGTGGGCCTTCATGGACACCCAGGTAAGAACCGACGCCGTGGCCGGTGCCATGCGCGTAGTCCAGTCCCTCGGCCCATAATGCTTTGCGGGCCAAGATGTCCAAATCGACACCACGTGTACCGGCAGGAAATTTGGCCATGGAAATGGCGATCATTCCTTTCAGGACAAGCGTGAAATGACGGCGATGTTCGTCCGTCGGCTCGCCGATGGGTATCACGCGGGTGATATCGGTGGTTCCGTCGTCATATTGTCCGCCCGAATCCACCAATACCAAATCGCCATCGTTCACTTGCCGATTGCTTTGCGTGTTGACCCGGTAGTGGACAATGGCGCCGTTCGGACCGGCACCGGAAATCGTATCAAAGGATATTTCACGCAATGGTACGCCCAAGCGTTCACCGGTTTTGATGCGGGCAATTTCGAGCGCGGTCGCGATTTCGATCTCATTGAGATCAGATGCTGGCTGTCCATCAAGCCAGGCGAGAAAGCTGACCATCGCTGCGCCATCGCGCTTGTGCGCTTCGATGGCACCTTTGCGTTCGGTCTTGTTTTTTCGGGCGCGGGGCAGGCGGCAGGGATCGGCGCCTTTGACAATTTCAGCGCCGGCTTGTTCAAGCGCGTTTGCCAATTTGACCGACACGAGTGAGGGATCCAGCAGCACTTTGGATTCGCTTTTACCCAGTTGTTCCAGGCTGGCGATGAAGTTTTCAGGTAGCTGGAGATCACACAATTGGTTCAGATAAGCATGCTCTTTCATGTCAAGCTTGTCCGGATCGATAAACAGCTTGGCGCTCCCCTTTGCCGGTACAATGGCGAAAGCCAGCGCAAGCGGTGTGTGAACCACATCATGGCCGCGTATGTTGAAAGCCCAACATATTGAACTGGCATCGGTCACAACGGTGACGTCAGCACCTTTTTCACGCACCGCCTTGCCAATTTCGTTCAGTTTGGTCTTGGGCGAAACACCCGAATATTGCTGCTCGTGAATGCTGACTTTGCCCTTGGGTGGATCGGGTTGATCGTGCCAAATTGCGTCGATCGGATTGGTGTCTACAAAGATGATTTCAGCGCCCTGCTTGTCTGCGTCCTTTCGCAATTGTGACGCTATTGCCATCGTGTGCAACCAAGGATCGACGCCAATTCGCTGGGCCTTCTTGCCCCAGTTGTTGATGTCACAGGTCCCTTGGGTTTTCATGCTGTCGCGGGTTTCAAACACGTCCGCAACGGTCTGATCTTTAACCTGTAATCTGTACCGGCCATCGGTATAAACAAAGGCGGCGTCTGCCAGGATCACCGCATAACCGGCTGAGCCGGTAAAGCCTGTCAGCCATGCAAGTCTCTCTGCACGTTCCGGCAGATATTCATTTTGATATTCATCGCTGTGCGGCACGATGAAGGCATCGATATTCAACTCTGCCATTGTCGCTCTGAGTCGTTCGACCCGGTCAGGGCCATGCGATTTTTCAGACGTTACTTCAAAAGATTGAAACATGCTGGGCGCTCACAATTGGTCGGCGCAACTTAATCGAGCGTTGCCGGTGCTGCAATCATCAAGACAGCTTCGTCAGCACTATTGATATTGCGTTGCAACATGGAAATTGTGCATATGCGAAAAGTGCATGGCTGCATTGTCGGTTTAGCGTTGGTCAATCGGCAGGTCCGCGCCCATATTGTCGCTATCGCATTGAAGCGAAAACGATTAGGAGAATACGATGTCGGACCGCAAAAGCTTGATGAATTCAGCCTTTGAAGCCATGGTGAATGCTCGCACACGTCAGGCGAAGGCCTATGTAAACGGCGCTTTGCTTATGCTCGACGAAGAAACACTCAAGGCACACGGCTACGATCGCACAGAGCTCGAGAAGAAGCACACAGCCTTCTACCCGTTCTAAGGAGCGCGTACCAACGAAGCTTTAGCGCTCGGATTTGTGCAACTCAATCGATGCCCAAAAGGTGTCAGAGCAGAATTTCGAGTCTGAAACGCTCTAAACAGCGAGAATACGACCGCAGAGCGACCTAATTGGTCGCTCTTTTGGTTTGGAACCAGAAAAATCTAGATTTGTTCGAATTGGCTTAGATGCATGATTGCAAAGTGCAAGGCCTTAGCGTCTTAAATGGAGCGTTACCCATCCCTCGCGTTCAATGGTTTTGACATGAACCAG
>JAHEJF010000169.1:4186-5369 GCA_024639025.1 Ahrensia sp.
CCAAATTTGTCGGCCCCCAATCGATCTTCGATGCGGGTGCGGGTTGTGGATATCAGCGCTTCATTGGTGTCGACATAAAGCGAGATTTCATGAATGTCTTTGTCTTCATCGATCTCGGTAATGGCAATGCCAAAGCCATCATCTTCAAATTCAGCCTCAAGCAATGCAAAAATTCGATCGGCTTCCGCCTTGCCGGCGCGCAGAGATAGCTGACTTTGAGACATGGGAGCTTTGCGCAACCTTCGATCAAGGAATGGATTTACAGTTTGGACAAATCACGCAGTTTTTCAATGGCCACGTCGGGATTTTCACCCCATGCGATTGTTTTGCGAAAGGCACCTTGGGAATCGAGCAGGAAAATCGAGGCTGTGTGATCCATGGTGTAATCATCGTCCTCAAGCTCCTGCCGCTTGAAATAAACACCAAATCCGCCAACCATTTCGCGGACCCTGTCAGGGTCACCTGAGATGGCAACAATACGATCCGAAACGCTGGCAACATAATCGCCGAGGATTTCGGGTGTGTCGCGCTCAGGGTCAACTGTGACGAAGAATGCATTGATTTTATTGCCTTCTTCTCCCAATGCGTTCAGCCAACCGTCGAGTTCGTAGATGGTTGTCGGACAAATCTCCGGACAATGTGTGAAGCCAAAAAATATCGCTGAGGGCTGTCCGATGAACGCCTCTTGGGTGATGGTCTGGCCGTCCGCAGCAACCAACTCGAACGGCACGCCGTAGGCATCAGGCGTGTTTTGCATCTGCTGCCATTGATATCCGATAACGCCAAGCACAGCCGCCAAACAGACCAGCAAAGCGCCGAAAGTAATTCGCATTCCACCCACCTTTAATTGTCGTTATCCAACTAGGCTGTGTGAGAGATTAAATCGAGGCGCAAATTGGCGCAGTCAGTCGCTGGGCTGCGATCATTCGTTCAAAGGCACCAGGCTAGCCCCGCCTCAATCACAGACCAGAGCAGTGTGTCACCCTTGCCAAGCCATGCAGCCATTCCCAACAGTCCGGCGAGCACCACAATCGACGCCGCGATCGCGTATTCGGTTCTCATTGCGCTGTGATTTTGCCCTTTTTGTTCCATGCCCAACACTATCTTGAACGTAGCGGTTTATCCAGCTTGATCTGAATCAAGACCAAGACGGATTTTGCTATCTAAGCTGACGATAGACAGG
>JAHEJF010000170.1 GCA_024639025.1 Ahrensia sp.
CTGAACCTCTCCGATGACCGGGATCCGGAGCAATCGGTTAAAATGCTGCAGCAATATTCGGTCGACGCGGTTGTGGTCGCGTCCTCCACGCTGTTGCCCAGTTTTGCCAAGACGTTTCGCGACGCCAATGTGCCTGTGGTGCATTGCTTTGGACGGAATTCCTCGTCGCCGGAAGTCCATGTGGTGGGCATTGACAATGTTGAAGCGGGTCGCATGGCTGCGCGTGAATTTGTTAAGCGGGGTTACAGCCGCGTGGCATTCATGGGCGGGCCGCAAGATGCAACCTCCACGCAAGATCGTTTTACCGGGATTGCATCGGAGATGGCGAAACACCCGGACATCAAGTTCAGCTACAGCTTTGCGGAACAATACTCCTTTGAAGCCGGCCGCAAGGAAATGCAGCGTTTGCTGGAGTCAGATCCTGCTGAAGCCTATTTCTGCGGCGACGACGTGCTGTCGATAGGCGCATTGAGCGCGATCGATGAGACCGGGCTGCGTGTGCCCGAGGACATCGGCATACTTGGATTGAACGACATGGAAATGTCGCGCTGGGAAAGCATTGATCTGACCACGATTCACCAACCCATTCGGCAAATCATCAATTCGTCCCTTGAACTAATTGTTGCGATGCTCGATGAGCCGGACCGGTATCCCGAAGCCCGGCTGTTTCCGTGCCGGATTGCCGAGCGGGGAACATTGCGGCCGCTCCTGTCTGACATCTAAGTTATTTTCCTATCTGAACATGGGCGGGCGGGCATCAACCCATTTACCGTCGGCTTTGCCGGACTCGGACACGGCATAAACCGCTGCCATTGAACGGAGACCATCTTCGGCCCGTGGATACAAATCTGCGGCTGGATCGATTGCGCGATTTTCCTTTTGTGCGGCAATGGCTTCAGCCAGATCGGTATAGATGTTGGCAAATGCGAGCGGCATGCCTTCGGCATGTCCCACCGTCACCCGGCTTGAGCGATCGGCTTCCGGCGATAGATTGCCCGCGCCGCGCTCTATGATCTCCAAGCGTTCGCCCAAAGGCATATAGTAGAGCTGGTTGGGTTGTTCCTGGCTCCAGCGCAAGCCGCCTTTCTCACCGAATACCTGAATGCCCAAACCGTGTTGCCGTCCAATCGCGACCGAAGACGTCCACAAGCGTCCAGTGGTGCCGCCATCCATGCGGAAGCTGACCATCGCATCATCTTCAAGCTCCCGGCTTTCAATGCATGAAACGGTATCAGCGGACAGCTTGGTGACTTCTTGGCCGGTTACAAAGCTCGCCATGTGCAAGGCATGAATGCCGCAATCTGCAAATTGTGCAGACACGCCCGCCTGCTTGGGGTCGTAACGCCAACGAACGCGGGGATTGTCAGCGTCAGCCGCATCGGCGTGATGACCATGGGCAAACTCAGCCATGACGAGGCGGATCTTACCCAAGTCGCCGCGCGCGACCATGGCCCGCATATGGCGGACCAGCGAGTAGCCTGAATAGCCATAATTGACCGCGCAAATGCGCCCGGTACGCTGCGCGAGTTTGACGATTTGCTCGCCCTCCTCGACCGTCATTGTCATGGGTTTTTCGCACAACACATTAAAACCAGCCTCAAGGAATGCCTTGGTGATTTCAAAGTGTGTGGCATTCGGCGTCGCAACGGTTACAAGATCGACGCGGTCATCCCGGCTCTTTTCTCCGTCGAGCATTTCCTGCCAATTGCCATAGGCACGATCGGCCGCCAGGCCCAGACGACGGCCGTAATCGCGTCCTTCCGCCGGGCGGTGATCGAGCGCACCGGCGGTGAATTCGAACAAGCCGTCAATGCCTGCACCCAGACGGTGTGCCGGTCCGATCTGGCTGCCTTCGCCACCGCCGATCATTCCCCATTTCAGTTTTGTCATCTGGGTCTATCCTAGTTAAAGCCGATTGATTCAAGGTATTGGCGGTTGGCGCGGGCATCGTCCATGGGGCGGACGTCCAATGTCGGGTCACAGTCCTGCTCAACGGTGCACCAACCATCAAAGCCATTGTCCAACAGCACTTGCCGCACGGCTGGAAAATCGACGTCGCCCTGGCCCAAATTGCAGAAAATGCCCTGGCCACAGGCCTTGTAAAAATCCGTACGATTGGCCACTACATCTGCTTTCACTGCCGGATCTATGTCTTTGAAATGCATATAGGAAATTCTTCCAATATGGCGCTTCATAAAGGCAACCGGGTCATAGCCCGCATAGGAATGGTGGCCAGTGTCGAAGCATATTTTCAAAACACGCTCGTCGACTTCATCGAGTAATCTTTCGAGCTCTGGTTCAAAGTCCATAAAGCCGGCGGCATGCGCGTGCATGCCAACTGTCAGGCCGTATTCTTCAGCGCCCATTTTGGCGATTTCGGCAATCCGGTCGCGATAAGCAACCCACTCGGCAGCGTCCATCTGTTCGGCTTCATCGGCACGTCCAGCGGTGGGTGCGCGGCGTGGTGAGATACTGTCAATCAACACCAGGTGCTGGGCCCCATGGGCCTTGAGCGACTTGCAGGTACGCACGGATGCATCAAGCACCTTGTCCCATGCATCAGGATCGTGAAACGGTTGAAAAACAACACCGCCAATCAGCTCAAGCGCACGCTTCTTGAGCGCATCACCCAGGATGGCAGGATCTTCAGGCATATATCCGATCGGCCCCAGCTCGATGCCGGTATAGCCAGCCTGTGCACATTCATCCAACACGGTTTCCCATGGCGGATTGCGATCATCATCAGGGAACTCAACACCCCAGGAACAGGGCGCATTGCCAATTTGGATTGTCATCTAGGTGACCTTTCAAGTCAGAAAGTTGAATTAGTAATCTTTGGTTTCGACCCAGCTTCCAGTGTCGCTGGAGTGAATGGCGGCAGCAACGATGCGACTGACTTCGACACCATCTGCAAATGTCGGCCATATATTGGTGTTTGTCTCGACGGCTTTCAAGAAATCGTTCGCTTCGATGATGATTTGATCCTGGTAGCCGGTGCCATGGCCCGGTCCCTGGCAAAAGGGCAGGTAGTCCGGATGCTCGGGGCCGGTGAGTATCTTTGTAAAGCCGCGGGCAGATTCAGGCCCTTCGGCCTTGTAGAGCCAAATCGCATTCTGATCTTCCTGATCGAAACGGATGGCCCCCTTGGTGCCGGTGATTTCGTAGGCGTATCCCATTTTGCGGCCAGTTGCGACGCGGCTGAAAAACAAATGACCCATGGCGCCGTTTTCGAACCGGCACATCATCTGCGCCTGGTCGTCATTGGTGACCTTGGCCGTGCCGCCCTTGCCATCAGGGCGGTTTGCATGGACGGTTTCGACCATTGCGCTCAGCGATGTGATCGATCCGATCAGCGCCAGCGCGCCATTGATCATATGGGGCGCAAGATCGCCCATTGTGCCATTGGACATGCCATCTGTGCGCCAGGTGGCCGGTGCGTCGGGATCAGCATAGAAATCTTCGGTATGTTCGCCGCGGAAATGAGTGACCTCACCGATGGCGCCTTCGGCCACCAGCTTGCGCGCAAATTGCGAAGCCGGTGTGCGGATATAGTTGAAACCGATCATGTTGATTGCGCCGGCCTTTTTGGCAGCGGCCATCATGGCTTTGGCTTCATCAAGCGATGCGCCCAGTGGTTTTTCACAAAACACCGGCTTGCCGAGCGCGAAGGCGGCCTGGGCAATCTGCAGATGCAGTTCCTGTGGACAAGCAATGATCACCGCCTCAACACGGTCGTCATTGACCAGCACTTGCCAGTCCGAAGTTGCACGTTGAAAGCCAAATGTCGCGCGATATCTCTCTGCCGAGGCATCACTGCTCGCGCAGATCATTTCAAGGCGAGGGCGCAGCTTTGTGCCGAACACGGCACCCACAGCAGCGTAGGCAACTGAATGTGCCTTGCCCATGTAGCCACCACCAACGATTCCGATGCCAATTTCAGACATTTTGTACCTTCAGGTTAGATTCCGTTTGCAACCGGTTGCAAAATTTGTATCCTTAGAACCTGAAATGCGTCAAGCTGCAATCTGAAATGTAGCTGAAAAACAAAAAACGAAAAATGGCCGGATAGAATATGACCAGCGAACAAAAGACAGTCACGCTCACCACAGCGCAAGCAATTGTGCGTTTTCTGGCAGCGCAATTCATTGAGATCGAGGGACAGGAAACGCGCCTGTGCGGCGGGGGTTTCGGCATCTTCGGGCACGGCAATGTGACATGCCTGGGTGAGGCCCTTTATGATCACAAAGAGGAACTGCCGCTCTATCGCGGGCAGAACGAGCAGTCGATGGGGTTTGCGGCGGCAGCTTACGCGAAATATCACCTGCGCAAACGGTTCATGTTCTGCACAGCTTCTGCGGGACCGGGCACAGCCAATCTGTTCACTTCGGCGGCGCTGGCCCATGCCAACCGGTTGCCTGTGCTGCTTCTGTGCGGCGATGCCTACACAACAAGGTTGCCGGACCCGGTGCTTCAACAGTTGGAGCATTTCGGCAATCCCTCATTGGGCGTCAATGACGGGTTCAAGGCTGTTTGCCGGTTCTGGGACCGGATCAATCATCCAGCCCAAATAATTCAATCGCTGCCCGCAGCCATCGCAACCATGCTGGATCCCGCAGATTGCGGTCCGGCGTTCATCGGCTTGCCACAGGACGTGCAGGGATGGACCTATGATTATCCGGTTTCGATGTTTGACAAGCGGGTGCACCGCATTCGCCGACAAACACCCGATGCGCTTGAAATCGACGATGCTGCAACCCTGCTGAAAGGTGCGGAACGCCCGATGATCATAGCGGGTGGCGGCGTGCAATATTCTGGCGCGACTGCTCAACTCAAGGCCTTTGCCGACAAGCACAACATTCCGGTTGTCGAGACAATCGCCGGGCGCGCAAACCTGCTCAATGACGATCCGGTCAATATCGGCCCGATTGGTGTGACGGGATCGAACAGCGCCAATGCAATTGCCGAAAAAGCGGATGTCATCCTGGCAGTTGGTACAAGGTTGCAGGATTTTACCACCGGTTCGTGGACGGCATTTGCGCTGGATTCAAAAATTATCGGGCTGAATACCGCCCGTCATGACGCGCTCAAGCACCTGTCCCTACCCATAGTTGGGGATGCCAAGCTGAGCCTTGATCTACTCAGCGATGCGCTGGAAAGCTATGCGGCACCCGGCAATTGGATGAAAACGGCACGCGATGAGCGCGAACAGTGGGACGCCTATGTCGCTGACAATGTCAGCGCGGTGGCAAAGGACGGCTCAAACCGTCCCAATTCCTATGCACAGGCAATCGGCACCATCAACGCACTGTGCGATCCGAATGATCGCGTCGTTGCAGCTGCAGGCGGGTTGCCCGCCGAAGTCACCGCC
>JAHEJF010000171.1 GCA_024639025.1 Ahrensia sp.
TCCGATTGCGCCGGAAGCACCGTAGATCAAGCACCTCTGCCTCTTGGTGAGTTGGCCTGTCGTCGCATCGGCGTACCAGGCACCCTCACCGACCACAGCCTCGTGGAAGGGCAGGTCGCCCGCAATCTGCGCGACGGCTCCCTTGGCAGGTACGCATATATACTCGGCATGACCGCCAAAAATGTCCGGTGATATGCCAAATACGCGATCACCGATCTTAAATCCGGTTGCATTATCGCCAAGCGCATCGACGACACCGGCGAAATCCATGCCGAGTGTTCGCATCTTTGGTCGAAACAGCCCGGTCATGACGCGTGCGAAGAACGGATGCGCCCTCAAAGTGGCGGTATCCGTGCGGGAGACCGTTGAGGCGCACACGCGTATTCTGATCTCGCCGTCAACCGGTTGGGGGCATGGCACGTTGCCAATCGACAATGTATCAGGCGTACCATACCGATCGAACACGACGGCTTTCATCTCGGTTTTACTGTCCATGCAACAAGCGTAGCAGCGTGTCGCCCGATTGCGCAATCATGGGATTGATACTGCCGCGCAAAAGCGGCCTTTCACCGGTGATGAAAGGGCAGATATCGGCAATGAAATCAAACTCAGGGCGGTCCCGTCTGGGCATAGTGCGCCAGATTGTGGCACTCGATCAGAAGATCATCGACCGGGTGGGTGCGTCGCTTGCGGGAGCCGGGCGGTGCGCCCGGGCGCATCGGCGGTACACATCCCGGACCGGCGGGCAAGTGTCTGCGTCGGCGTTCGGACCGGGCCAGCCGCCGTGCCTGTTTGGGCAGGGTGCGCGCTGCATGCTCGAGCGCCCTGAGGCGTTTGATCAAATGGATCGCATTGATTGGCCTGTCCGGGAGTGCGCCAACGCGCATATCCCGTGCAGGTTCGATCAGGCCGGGAACTGAAATGCGCGGCATGATCTGGCAGGTGTCAACAGGTGCGTCCTCGACCCCGATTTCAAACCGCTTGCGTGGATCATAGAGCCTGAACAGGGGCACGGGTTCGGACTTGCTGCACCCAAAGCCAGCAAAATCGGGCAGGGGCGTTTGGCGTTGCGGCGCTGTCAGCTGGATGCCGCGTGCGGCGATCACGATCAGGCGGCGCAGGGCGGATTCGGCCGGGCGCAACAGGTGCAGGATCGCGCGGCAAGTCTGGCGAGACAATGTTTGGCGAGACACCATTTGGCGCGGCAGGGCAAGCGGCCTGCCCGAAACCTTGCCGCCAGCCTCCAACCCGGCCAGGGCGAGCAACAGCGCGATGATTTCCATCAATGCTGCCTGGTTCTTCTTGATAGCGGTTGGCCAGTCCATAGCACCTCACTGTTCAGCCAAGTATTATGGGGCAGGTGTGAAGGGGGTGGATAAGTTTTTTTTGGGGGTAGCAAATCACAACGTGTTTGCGACCAAGCTTGTCAGTTCTGTTCCGCAGCTTTTGGCCAATTTGCGGAACCCCCAATTGGCGTACAGACAGGGCGTGTCTTGATTGTGGCGCTGTGAGATCACGTTGTGGTGCTTCAAGATGACCGATGACCCGTTGAAAATCCGGCACTCACTCCAATCCATCTGGTCCCAAGTCATCCAGATTCTGGACCTATCGGTTTTATCCCGTTGGCATGAAGATGGCTGACCCACTGCCGGATTGGCCGCGCTGGGCGTGCTCATAAAATCTTTTTGGGCCCTGTTCCCAATGGAGTTGCGTCATGAACGTCAAACAAAACATCAATGATTATTCTTCGGTTGTCGAAAACGACCGCAATCACATCTGGCATCATCTCAGCCAGCACAAGAAATATGAAACTGTCGATCCCCTTGTTATCATCGAAGGCAAGGGCATGCGTGTCTGGAACCAGGCGGGGCGCGAGCATCTGGATGCGGTGTCCGGCGGCGTCTGGACCGTCAATGTCGGCTATGGTCGCACAAAGATCGCCGATGCGGTGCGTGACCAGCTGGTCAAGATGAACTATTTCGCCGGCGCTATGGGCACGATACCTGGCGCGAACTTTGCGGAACGCCTGATTGAAAAAATGCCGGGCATGAGCCGGGTCTATTATTCAAATTCGGGTTCTGAGGCCAATGAAAAGGCCTATAAAATTGTTCGACAGCTTTCGCATCAGAAACATGGTGGCAAGAAGCACAAGATCTTGTTCCGCGAGCGCGATTATCACGGCACAACGATAACGGCGCTTTCATCGGGCGGACACACGCAGCGCGGCGCGGCTTACGGGCCGTTCACACCGGGTTTTGTCTCCGTACCGCACTGTCTTGAATACCGCTCACAATGGGGTGACGTTGAGGATTACGGCGTCCGCGCTGCCAATGCGATCGAAGAAGTGATTCTGCGCGAAGGTGCCGACACTGTTGGCGGGCTTATTCTTGAGCCGATCACCGCTGGTGGCGGGGTTATCGTACCGCCCCAAGGCTATTGGGACCGTGTGCAGGAAATCTGTAAAAAATACGATATCATTCTCATTATCGATGAAGTGGTTTGCGGCATGGGCCGTACGGGAACTTGGTTCGGCTATCAGCACTATGGCATCCAGCCCGACATCGTAACCATGGCCAAGGGCGTGGCATCCGGCTATGCGGCCATTAGTTGCACAGTGACGACTGAAGCCCTGTTCAACGAATTCAAGTCGAACGCTGATGATCCAATGAGCTATTTCCGCGATATATCAACCTTTGGCGGTTGCACTGCTGGGCCAACAGCAGCGCTGGCCAATTTGGAAATTTTGGAAGAAGAAAACCTTCTCGCAAACACCACGGCAATGGGCGATTACATGCTCGATGCGCTCGAAGGCCTGAAAGCCAAGCATGCCATGGTTGGCGATGTGCGCGGTAAAGGGTTGTTCACCGGTGTTGAACTGGTCGCAGATCGTGACAGCAAAGC
Source organism: Ahrensia sp. (assembly GCA_024639025.1). Taxonomy (GTDB): domain Bacteria; phylum Pseudomonadota; class Alphaproteobacteria; order Rhizobiales; family Rhizobiaceae; genus Ahrensia. The sequence continues at coordinate 2,902 of JAHEJF010000171.1, forward strand.
ACCAATGGATGAAAGCGTGGTTCAGGCCGTGGTTGCTGATTGCTTCAAGGAAAGCGCGGTTGTCATCGGCGCGACGAACCGCTCGTTCGAAGGATTCAACAACACATTGTGCTTCTCACCGGCGCTGATTGCGACCAAGGATGATATTGACGAAATCATCAATGCGGTGGATGGTGCATTAACACGCGTTGTCAACTAAGTCTCAAGGGGCTCCTGTTGACGAGGAGCCCATGGCTCCAGAGCCCGGTTGGCAGGCCGGGCTCTTTTGTTATCCGGATTTCAGATCTGATTGGCCGGCGGTCAGTTGGTCGCTGACCTTGACCAGGTTTTCGACCTCATCGGCGAGGATATAATCAACCAGATGCTTGCCCCAGATGCGGTAGCCTTCGGGGCCGGCATGAAAGCCGTCGCGGGCAAAGCCAACTTCTGTTTCAACCGGCACTGGTTCGGAATAGATCACGCCGCGCTCATGGCATAATTGCCCGCCCTCGTGGTTGATCAATTTTGTGCGTGCCGCAAGAATCTTCGCGAGTTGCCCTGGCAGGGCAGGAAATCCAGTCATGTCTGGGACGGGTGTCCAGATAATTTTGGCGTTTGGGTATCGTGTCCGCAAAGCATAGAGCAGCGTGCCGAAGGTTTGCTTGAAAGTCGAAATCGCGTGGAAATTTTTCATGTCATTGATGCCAACCGCCAGGATAACATGGGTGAAATCACGTTCTTCGATATGCGGCAGAACAAAGTCGCGCAGATCAGCGGCAGTGGCGGAATTATTGCCTGCCGCGCGCCATTTGACAGCACGGCCGGTCTTTTGATGCACCTTGTCGGCAATGTTGTAGGCAAAGGTGTGCTCAAGGCGCTCCATGCCAACGCTGGCGACGGAGCTGTCGCCTATGACTAGCAATTTGAAGCCCGGTTCCTTGCTGCCCAGTTTGCCGGTTGGTGGAACATTTGGCGGCAAGAGCCGCTCGATGCGCTGGCGCAGGCGCACACCCTGCCAGATATAGACCGGCAACATGATCCAGGTGAAAAGCGACAATCTGGTTTTGGACATCAAACGCATACAGTTTGGTATGCCGCGGACGCGTTGAAGACAAGAGGCTCAAAAACAAAACGCCCGCAGTCTCAGGCTGCGGGCGAGATGTCAAACAAGTTGAGTGTTGCTTATGCAGCCTGTTCAAAATCTTTGGCCCAAGCGCCCTGGCTGGCCAATCCGTTCATTTTGGCGCGGTGCGCAAAGGCGCGTTGGCCCGCGGCGACATTTTCACGCTTGCCCTGCCATGCCTGCAGAGCAGCGGCTTGCAAGGCGCGGCCATAAGAGAATGTGAGCGACCAGGGCAGGTCACCCAGTGCGTTCATCGCCGACAGGTGGGCTGTTGCTTCCTCGTCGGATTGCCCGCCAGACAGGAAGGCAATACCGGGAACAGCGTTTGGAACAGTCGCTTTCAAGACGTTTACTGTTTTCTCGGCCACTTCATCGACCGATGCCTTGCGGGCATTCTTGCCGTCGATCACCATGTTGGGCTTGAGCACCATGGCTTCGAGTTTGACCCGTGCCTCGGCCAGTTCATCAAACACGGTGTTGAGCACAAATTCGGTGACCTCGGCACAGCGATCAATCGAGTGATCGCCTGGCGCACCATCCATCAGGACTTCGGGTTCGACAATGGGTACAATGCCGGCCTGCTGGCACAGGGCCGCATAACGTGCAAGCGCCGTAGCATTGGCGCGCACAGCGCTTGGCGTTGGCAAATCGCGTGAGATCGAAATTACGCCGCGCCATTTTGCAAATCGTGCACCCGCATCATGGTAGTCGGAAAGGCGCTCGGCAAGGCTGTCGAGGCCTTCGGTGATTTTCTCGCCTTCATGCATCGGCAGTGGCTTGGCCCCCTTGTCAACCTTGATGCCCGGTATGGCGCCCGCCGCACGGATAATGTCGACCAGGGGCGTGCCGTCTGCGGCTTTCTGATACAAGGTCTCTTCAAAGAGAATGACGCCTGAGATGGTGTCTTTCATCGCATCGGTCGTCCGGAAAAGCATTTCACGATAATCGCGTCTGTTGAGCTCAGTCGAGGGAACATGGATTGATTCCAGGCGCTTTTTAATTGTGCCGGTTGATTCATCGGCAGCAAGAATGCCTTGGCCGGGCTGAACCATGGCGACGGCGATATCTTCAATACGATCTGACATTTGGGCTCTCCAGTTTTGATTCTGCAGAACGCATAAATGACAAATTCAAAAATTTAAACAGGGCTTAAATATATTAAAACGATTAAATTTTATTCAATCGTTTTAAGGGCTTAACTTTTTTCTACATGGTTAAAAACATTGCTGAATCTCCACAGGCAGTTGCAGTCATGCGTTTTCGCTTGCTTAGGTTGCACAAAAAATTACACTGCGCACTCTTTGGTGAAGCCTTGGCAGATTTGATGCGTGATGACTGACAAAAAGGACGATCTGAATGAACATA
>JAHEJF010000172.1 GCA_024639025.1 Ahrensia sp.
TGACCGAACCATTGGTCTGCGTTCCCACCGCAAGTGGAACATGAAACGCTGCGACTGCTGCCGCTGATCCGCTGGATGATCCACCCGGCGTGTGTGCCAGATTATGCGGATTGTGTGTCTTCGAGGGATGCATAAAGGCCATTTCAGTGGTCACGGTCTTTCCCATGATAACTGCACCGGCCTCCTTGAGGCGCTCAACCAACCCGGCGTCTTTCTCCGGCTGCCGGCCTTCGAAAATGCTGCTGCCATTCTCGGTGGGCATGTCCATTGTATCAACAATGTCTTTCAGCCCCACAGGCACTCCGTGCAATGGCCCGGTGGCGTAGCCTCGCCGCCTGATGTCATCCAGAGCTTCGGCTTGCTGTATGGCAGCATCGGCGTTTATGAAAGCCCATGCCTTGATCTGGCCGTCGGACTCGTTGATTTTTGCCAGGCAAGCCTTCACCAGGTCAACGGAGGACAAGCTGCCCTCCTTGATCTTTGACACGGCTTCAAATGCAGAAAGTGCGTTAGGCATCATTCAAAATCGCCTTAGGGTACATATTCGCCAAACAGATAGTCCGGGAACCAAAGGGCTATGTCAGGGAACTGGTACATCAACACCATCGCAAATATGACAATGGCCAGATATGGCATAATCCCCCTGAAAATCTCGATCAGTTCGATCTGCTTTTTCAGAACCCCCTTTAAATAATAGGCCGACATGGCCATGGGCGGGGTCAGGAACGAGGTTTGCAGGTTCAATGCCACAAGCATCGCAAAGAAGTATGGATTGATCCCGTAATTGTCGAGCAAAGGCAGGAAGATGGGAACGAAAATGATAAGGATTTCTGACCATTCCAATGGCCAGCCAAGCAAGAAAATAATCAGTTGAGCCAGAACCAGGAATTGCCAGGGCTCCAAATCGAGATGGCCAAACCATTCAGCGATAATGTCGTGACCGCCGAGATAGGAGAACACGGATGCAAATGTCCATGATCCCACAAAAAGCCAACAAACCATTGCGGTTGCCTTGGCGGTAAGGAAAACGCTTTCCTGGACTTTGCGCCAGGTCAATGATCGATAAAGAATGGCCAAAACCAAACCGCCCAAGGCACCCATGGCGGCGGCTTCAGCGGGCGTCGCCAAGCCGCCCAGAATTGAACCGAGCACGAGCATGATCAAGACTGTCAATGGCACGAAGGAGATCAGCAGGTCCTTGTAGATTTCAATCGGCGGCGGCACGTCTTCCAGCTTGGGTTTCGGTGCTATCGATGGGCTGATTTTCACCCGTATCATCACGTAAACAATGTACATACCTGCCAACATGATGCCGGGGAAAACGGCAGCGGCGTAGAGCCGAAGCGGTGACAATTCGGCGATCGCCGCATAAACAATCAGCATGATCGAAGGTGGAATGAGAATACCCAATGTACCGCCTGCGCAGATCACACCGGACGCAAAAGACTTGTTGTAATGAGCATTTGCCATGGCCGGATAGGCCAACAGTCCCATCAGCGTAACCACGGCGCCAACAATACCTGAAGCAGTTGAGAAGACAGCACAGGTGATCAAGGCCGCAATGGCCAGTGATCCGGGAAGATTACGTGCGGCCATGTATAGTGAGTAGAACAATCGGTCGACGATATTTGCGCGTTCAACCACATAGCCCATAAACAAGAACAGCGGGATGGCAACCAAAGTATCGTTCTCCATCACGGAGTATGTGTTTTGGTTGAGCAGATAGAAAATATTGTTGTTGAACAGGTCGGCAAACGTCTCGATACCGCCCTGATAGTAGGCGAAATAACCGAATGCTACACCCATGGCCAGGAGCGTGAAGGCGATTGGGAATCCCAATAGCACAAGCACGATAAACAGGCAGAGCATTAAAATGGCGACTTCGGGATTTGTCATGGTGTCTCTCAGTAAATTTCAGCGAAGTGCCTAAGATCACTCGTCTTGCGCTTTGATTTTGATGGGCGGTTCTTCCATATGCATCAGCATATCTTCGGTTTCTCGCACATCGTCGAGACGTTCCATCCATTCTCCAGTTCGCATGGCTTTCCAGCAGCGAACCAGCTCAGCCAAGCCCTGCAAAATCAGCAGGAAACCTGCCAAGGGTATCAATGTCTTGAAAAAGTAGATTTGAATGCGTGCAGGACTGTTCCAACTTACTTCCTGGTACCGCCAACTATCAGCAGCGATTTCCCAACCGTACCAGAACAAAGCCAAAATGCCGGGGAAAAAGAACAACAGATATAACAGAAAATCAATTCGGGCCTGGGTTTTCACAGAGAACAATCGATAGATGACATCTCCGCGTACATGAGCATCCTGAGCCAGCGCATAGGGGCCAGCCATCAAAAACAAGGCGCCATACATCTGCACCATCATGTCAAAGGCCCAAACTGTTGGTGCGTTCAATACGTAACGAACGAACACTTCGTAGGATACCGAAAATGTCAGTATCATTATGCACCAGCCGAAGGCTCGGCCAACCCAAACGTTCAATCCTTCGATTGCATAGACAAACTTATCCACCCCGAACCTCCCATCAGGTAGCATTCAAACCGGATGCCGCTGAGGCGACACCCGGCTTGCATTTTGAAAACCTAATCAGGCCTTATTGAAGTGATGGTCATAAGCCAATTTGTAGTTTGGCTGATTGAGATTCAGATAGTTCATCACGTTCTTTGCGTATGATTTCTGCGAATCAATCACTTTTGCAAAAAACTCGTCTTCTGCTGAAATGCGATCAATTACGACATCCCAAGCCTCAAGCTGTGCGGCCATGACGCTATCTGGCGTGCGATACACATTGACGCCCTGCTCATCACGCAAAACAGTCAGATCGTCAGCATAGCGCTTGGTATTGTTCCAGTAGAAGTTTGAGTTCTCGGCTTCTGAAGCATATTTCAGGATGGCCTGAAGCTCTGGACCCAATGCGTCATACTTCTTTTTGTTGAACGAAATTTCAAAGAATTCCTGTGACTGGTGGAACGAAGCCAAGTGGTAGTGTTTGGATACGTCCTGCATACCAAAGTCGCGGTCGGAAGTCGGGTTGTTAAATTCAGCAGCGTCAATCAGACCTGATTTCATGGCGGGCTGAATTTCGCCGCCTGGTAGTTGAACGACTGACATACCCATTTCCAGCAGAACATCGGCAGCGAGGCCAACAGTACGGTACTTGAGTCCGTCCATTTGCGATGCGTCCTTGATTTCTTCCTTAAACCAGCCAAGCGGCTGTGCCGGCATTGGTGAATTGAAGAAAGACACGATGTTCAGGCCGAGCGATGCCATCAATTCATCAAACAGCTCCTGTCCACCCCCGTAGTTGATCCACCCAAGCACTTCTTGTGAAGACCAGCCAAAGCAGGGTCCGGTGCCGAACAGCGATGCTGTCTTGGATTTTGAGTACCAGTAGGCAGGCACGTAGTGACAAGCATCCAACACGCCGCGGTGAACCGCATCTTGCATTTGACTTGTCTTAACCACTGAATCCACCGGCAGCAGGTCGATTTTCAGCGCGTCGCCAGCCATGGCATGAACGCGATCTACATAGGACTGAGCGTTCTCAAGAAAAATACCGCCACCCCATGAGGCCTGCATCTTGAATGTTGTTGTATGGTTTTCTGCAATTGCTGGCGTTGCCAAAGTTGCTGCTGCACCTGTTGCTGCCAATGCGCCGCCGCGCAGAAACTTTCTGCGGTCGATAGGTTTTGTCATATGATCCTCCCAGAAATGACTTTATTATGGGTTCGCCGCGGTATCTCAACCAGCTGCGAAAAGTCTCGTCTCAAATATCATGCAAGATTTTTTTTGCGCATTTCATATTTGACATAAGGAAATATAGACACTTATGCCAAAAAGGAAATGTTTGACTTGTGCATTTTTTTCGACCTGAATCAGACATTGATAGTTCTATTCTCCAGGACTTGACCTATCACCGGTCGCAACCAATTGCCTTTGTGGGACAAGCGCAAGTATGGAAGTCGAGTTGGGGGTCAACTTCTGAGGAATATGACCGGATGACGTCGTTCTTTCTAATCGTTGTGAATAACTGGGATATCGAGGATGCAGTTGGCAAAATTTGAACACTGTCGCGAAGAATAACTCGCCAGTTTGCGGGTAGCGCATTTTCGAAATGTTCAGCTTTTCGAATCCGCTCTGTCTGGGTAAGAATCATTACTTGGGCAACGAGGCAAAACAGAACTCACTGGCATTGAAATTGATCACAGTTTCCAACTTTGCATAAGCTGATTGAATCGCTTCCAAAGTATTGTCTGTTTTACTCTGACAATACCGAAGTCAGACCTATCCGAAAGTCCATCGCATTTGCATCGTGTATTGGACGCTTGCACTAGGACGAAAGCCGCTCTTGGCGGTCATCGCAGCAAAGGTCTCCACAGCTGAATGCGGCTTTCAAAGCGCTCTGATACCACGCCCGACTAGTTCACGGTGACAGTGGTAACCTCACTCATGATGGGCGGATTATGTGGCACGTGGCTCCAATCGCCCAGCAGCAATTGCAGTGTGTGCGTGCCTTCAGGCAGCTCCAAGGTCACCTGCGTCTGGCCACCGCCGAAATGAACAATTTGGTCTGTTGCCGGCAGGCCGGAATCTAGGTCCAACGTGCTTGGGTCTGTGTTGATCAGCAAGTGATGATGGCCCGTGTTTTCTTTTTCAACACCGGCTGGCGCAACGCCCATGCCCTCCAGCCCGAATACAACTGTAACCGGATTTGAAACGGTCGCACCGTCCGTCGGTGTCACAATATAGGCCCGGGCGCCTTCGGGTGCAGGGCTGCGGTGTCCGTCAGCGAACGCCACACCGGTAAGTAGAATACCTGCCGTTACAGTCACAATGAAATGCCTCATGATGTCCTCCTTGGCTAAATAGTCAGTGCTCACATTCTTGACTATAAGCCTCCAACGCCATTCCGGCAAAATGATGAATTTGGCCGCCAGCTTTGTCCACTTAGCTGACATACGTGCCGACAGCAGTTGATGTCCGCGTTGAGCCCGAACTTCTGCGGTTCTGCAGCGCGGCGAATGTCCGCTACATTAGTCCGATCCGGCTAGGAAAGTATCGACGATCGGCTCCACGTTGAGCTGGGTTTGGCCAGCTTCAAACAAATAGTGATATAAGACTGGCCCAACCAGATTGCGGCCCACATCTTCTCTCTCGGCCTTTAGCTCATGGTCGGAAAGAATGGCGAGAATGGGCTGCCGGATAATGTCATGCATCGCTATGTGAATACGTGCCATCATCGCGTTCTTGTCAGCCAACCGTGCCGCATTCAGGATTACGTCCCCCAGTTTGGAGGATGCCAGGTTCTCCGATAGTAGTGTAAGCTCCGCGATCAGGTCCGCGCGCAACTCTCCG
>JAHEJF010000004.1 GCA_024639025.1 Ahrensia sp.
CGGTCCTGACATTTCATGCGCCACTGTTTGTCTGGATGTTTGGTGCGCTTGTGATCGGTGTGATCATTGGTGGCTTCGGCAGTTGGCTGGCGCAAGGCAAACATCGCAAGAAAGAACGCGCCTACAAGAAAGAGGCCGAAAAATTGCGTTTCGAGAAGGAAAACAATCCTGCAGGAAGTTCTTCTTCGGCATCGACCTCACTTGTGATGTCAAATTAGTTTTACGAACCAAACCCGGCCATTGAAACCTTCTACGCTTGGCAAAACGCGCCTCGTCGGCCATATGCATGTCGACTGGTTCATGACTGAAAGTCGGGAATTCACACTTGCGTCCGCCTAAACACAAAAAATCTAAGTCCAAAGCGGCCAAAAAACCATCGGTCCAACGACATGCTGGCAGGGCGCGCGATGCAGGGTTTCGTCCCAAACCCAAGCATGCGCAGTCAAACGATTCACAATCCCAACCCGCTGTTGCACCGCGCCCCAGACGAACAGGTCGACGACCGGCTGAACAGTTGCCACTGATCCTGGAAACCCTGCCGGATGATGACTACGCACTGCTTGATTCAGGTGACGGGTTGAAGCTTGAACAATATGGCGATGTGCGGCTCATTCGGCCCGAACAGCAAGCCATCTGGGGACGCAGCCAACCCGACCAGCTTTGGGACGAGGCCACCGCCATTTTCACCGGCGATACAGATGAAGAGGGCATGGGGCGGTGGCGTTTTGTCGATGGCCGCACAGACGAAACCTGGCCCATGGCTTTTGACGGTATCCCCTATTACGGCCGCTTTACGTCGTTTCGGCATGTCGGGGTGTTTCCCGAACAGGCGGCCCACTGGCGCAGCATGAGGAAATGCATCGAGGATTCCAAACGCCCCTTAAGGGTGCTCAACCTTTTTGGCTACACCGGCGTTGCGTCGCTGGTTGCAGCGGCAGCTGGCGCACATGTGACACATGTCGATGCATCCAAGAAAGCCATTGGCTGGGCGCGTGAAAATCAGGTCTTTGCCGATTTGCAGGACAAACCGATCCGATGGATCTGTGAAGATGCTTCCAAGTTTGTTCAGAGGGAAATCCGCCGAAACAACATTTATGACATCATATTGCTGGACCCGCCCGCCTATGGCCGGGGGCCAAATGGCGAGGTCTGGCAATTGTTTGATCACCTGCCTGACATGATGGATGGTTGCCGCGACCTGCTTTCCGATGACGCACAAATGCTTGTTTTGACCGCCTATGCCATTAGGGCGTCATTTTTTGCCATCCATGAAGTGATGATGGACGCCATGACAGACTTCAAAAAGCCGGGATTGGTTCAATCCGGTGAGTTGATCATCCGAGAAAGGTATCGCAAACGCGCGCTTTCCACCTCTATGTATGCGCGTTGGACGCCGGAGCGAAGCGCATGACCAGGAGTGAACAACGAGCCACCGGGCGGATCAAGGAGATTTCCAGCACCGCCAACCCGATCATCAAAGACATCCGGCTGCTTGAGAAGAAGCGTCATCGCGAACAAACCAACCAGTTCATTGCCGAGGGAATGAAACTGATTATCGACGCCATCGAACAGGGATGGCACCTGCAGACGCTGATCTTCGCCGCGTCGCAGAAGCTCAATCCCAATGTTGAAAAACTGGCTGCAAACTGCGTTGCAAAGGGCGTGGATGTGCTGATTGTCCCGGAAAAGGTTCTTGGGGCCATCACGCGGCGGGACAACCCGCAGATGGTTGTCGGTATCTTTTCCAGACAATTCATCGAACCATCACAGATCAGGACCGGCGGCGAAGACGTCTGGATTGCGCTCGACCGCATTCGGGACCCCGGCAATCTGGGCACCATCATGCGTACCGTTGATGCGGTCGGTGCCAAGGGTGTCATCCTTGTCGGCGAGACCACCGACCCCTTTGCAACCGAAACCGTCCGCGCCACCATGGGGTCGATATTTGCCACGCCAATCTGCCGGATGAGTGAAGATGATTTCATCAATTTCGCCGACCAATGGCAGGGACTGGTGGTGGGCACCCATCTGGAGGGATCGGTTGATTATCGAACGCCGGATTACAGCGGCAAGCCAGTGCTTTTGATCATGGGCAATGAGCAATCGGGCATGCCCGAGAAACTGGTGCAGGTCTGTCATCAGCTTATCCGCATTCCGCAGGTGGGCCGCGCCGACAGTTTGAATTTGGCAATTGCCACAGGCGTTTGTCTGTTTGAAATCAGGCGACACAGCCTGTCGCTTGAGCAGGGAGCCAAAGCATGAGCCGTCTTGCAAGTGGATTTGGCATCGTTGTACTGGCCATTGCATTTGACCAGGCACTCAAATTCTGGGTCGAGACCTCGATGGACTACCAGGAGCGGATCGATCTTGTACCTTTCTTCGCGCTGTTTCGCACCCACAACGAAGGCATTGCGTTTTCCATGCTCTGGGGTGTCGGGCCGTGGGTTCTGGTCTCGATTTCGGTCGCGGTTATTGCATTTGTGATGTGGCTGTGGCGCGCCAATCCACCGGGCCGCTGGTTGTCGCACCTTGGGTTTGGCCTAATTGTTGGTGGTGCGATCGGCAACATCATCGACCGCGTCCTGCTGGGCTATGTCGTGGACATGTTTCTGTTCTCGCTGGAAAACTGGTCGTTCGCGGTCTTCAATCTTGCAGATGCATTTATCAGCGTCGGCGCCGCCGCCGTGATTTTAGACGAATTTATCAGCTGGCGTGCGCAAAAATCGATTGACGCACCTGAAAAGTAACAGCACCTTCGGCCGAGTTTGATTGGCTCCAGCATTTGGGAGAAATAGATGTCCGACACATTCAAGGCGATCATGGTATCGCGCGATGAGGAGAAGAACCAAAGCGTTGGGGTGGAAAACCTGACCGTCGATGACTTGATGGAAGGTGACGTTGTGGTGTCGGTTGGAGCGACCACCGTCAACTACAAGGACGGATTGGCCATTACCGGAAAATCCCCCGTCGTGCGGCGTTGGCCGATGATACCGGGTATTGATTTTGCCGGCACGGTCGAAACGTCTGAAAACCCGCGCTGGAAGTCCGGTGACAAGGTCATTCTGAATGGCTGGGGTGTGGGCGAAGTGCATTATGGCGCCTATGCGGGCAAGGCGCGCGTGAATGGCGACTGGTTGATTGGCTTGCCAAACGGCATGAAACCCACGGATGCGATGGCAATCGGCACAGCTGGTTATACGGCCATGCTGAGCGTATTGGCCCTGGAAAAGGCAGGGGTGACACCGTCTTCCGGGCCCATCATTGTCACCGGTGCATCGGGCGGCGTTGGCTCAGTCGCGGTCTCACTGCTCTCTAAGCTTGGCTACCATGTCATTGCGTCGACCGGCCGGGTTTCGGAAGAGGCCTATCTCAAGGATTTGGGCGCTGCAGAAATTATTGATCGCGCGGAATTGTCTGAACCCGGACGCCCGCTTGGCAAGGAACGCTGGGCCGGCGGCATTGATTCGGTTGGCTCAACAACTCTGGCCAATGTATTGGCACAAACCCAGTTGCGCGGTGCTGTGGCGGCGTGCGGATTGGCGCAAGGCATGGACCTTCCCACCACCGTTGCACCGTTTATTCTGCGGGGCGTTTCACTGCTGGGCATCGACAGCGTGATGGCACCGATTGCACTTCGCGAAGAGGCGTGGCAGCGCCTGTCTGTGGACCTGGATGGTGCCAAGCTTGCAAGCATTGCAACGCAGATCGGGTTTGATGACATCATCCAGACCGCGCACGACATTCTGGAAGGAAAGGTGCGCGGACGCGTGGTTGTCGACATGACGGCTTGAGCCGATCGGGCCGGTTGATGCAACAAACGCATGAAATCCGGCATATTTCGGTACAATTTGCTTGGATTTTAGCGATTGGTTTCAATGGAAAATAACCAGTTCGGACTAAACTGCCCGGCATGAGTGACGACAATGCGAGCAAAACGCCAGATCACCTGCTGGAAGCGTATGCTGACCGGCTTTGGGAGAGTGTGGAAACACACCAACTCAGTGATATGGCGCTGGGCGCGCTCACTGACATGGTGGTGGACTGCACCAGCGCGGGGCGAATCCTGCGTGCCAATCGTGCATTCTGCAATTTCTCGGGACTATCTGCAGAGCAAATTGAAGGCCGGGACGGGCACGAATTTGCGTTTCTGCAAGGCCGAGAGAAGTCTCGCTGCACTGTTGAGCTTCAATCGCCAGAAGGTGAAACAACCTGGTTTGACCGGATACAGTTCTCGATGCGCGATCCACAGAGCGGCAACAGGTTTATCCGCATTGTGGGACGCGATGTTACAGAGCACAAGCTCTCCGAAATCCAGCTCATTGAAGCGCGGCGCCGTGCAGAAGCTGCCGACGAGGCCAAGTCAAGATTTCTGGCCATGGTCAGTCATGAAATTCGTACCCCGCTGAACGGCATAATCGGAATGGGCAAGCTGTTGGCCGATACCAAGCTGAGCCCGGAACAGCAGTCCTACGTAGAGGCTGTGACCACATCTGGCGAAGCCCTGCTGGTGCTGGTCAACGATCTGCTGCACTTCGGCAAGCAAGAATTGACCGACGACCGCAGCAGCCCGGAACCCACGGATCTGCGTTCACTGGTAGCCGGTGTTGTCGAATTGCTGGCTGAACAAGCCCATGGCAAGGGCATTGATCTTGGGTACAATTTTGCTCCCCAGGTTCCCCCAACCAACGAAATCGATGCGGGCCGCATGCGCCAGATGCTGTTCAACATTGTTGGCAATGCCGTGAAGTTCACCGAACAGGGCGGCGTTCGAGTTGATGTCAATTTCAGCGCACCTGACAAGCTCAAAATCAGTGTTACCGATACGGGGTCTGGTATCGATGATGACAATCTGGCCAAGATTTTCGAACCTTTCGAACGGGTTGAAAACACTTTTACCCGACGCTACGAGGGCGCCGGATTGGGTCTTGCCATTTCCAGGAAGATCGCCAAATCGATGGGTGGAGACATCAATGTTGCCAGCATCGTTGGACGAGGATCCCGCTTCATCATTGAAATTGATGCCCCGGCTTCAGGCACGTTTGAAGTCGAGGCAATTTCTCTGAAAAACGATTCCGTACTCTTGCTCTGTCAGCAAGGCGTGGAGGTCGACATTCTGGTCGATACAATGGAAAACGCTGGTGCACTTGTTACAAGCGTATCGAACTTGGACCAGGCCCATGCGATCATGGAAAAGCAAGGCGGACCGCACAAGATCATCATCGATGAGCGGTTGGGGCAATGCAGGGACGCGTTGGGTGCCAGTTGGCCCGCCGGTACTCGGTTGATCGCATTGATTGATCCAACCAGCCGAAAAGAAATAGGCGCTGTTTACAATGCTGAAGGACAATCCTTCCTGACAAGACCGGTCCGACCCTCAACGCTGTTGCGCGTCTTGAGCGAGTTGGAAGACAATAGCGAGACAGGCACAGCCGCTGAAGATACAGAAGAACCAGCGACGCTGGTTACGCCTGAGGGTGGATTGAACTTGCTTCTGGCAGAGGACAACCCGGTCAATGCGCTGCTGGCACGCAAACTGCTCGAGCGCAATGGCCATATGGTCACTTGGGTTGAAAATGGTGCAGATGCCGTGGCTGCCGTCAAGGACGGCCATGATTTTGATGCAGCGCTCATGGATCTTCACATGCCGGTTATGGATGGCTTGAGCGCCATCAAGGCCATACGCAAATTGGAAGAAGACGCAGGCAGTGCACAGATCCCCATTTTTGCCGTCACAGCAGACACATTGGCGGAATCAAGCGAGGCAGTGCTGGCGGCCGGCACGACGGCCATCCTTGAAAAGCCGTTGAACATCGAGGCGCTCGAAACCCTGCTCGACAGACGTGCAACCTTTGCGGCGTAATCAAGTGCTAATTTGACAATCGCTCAATTGTCATCATCTTGTAGCAAAAAATAAGTAACAAGCACGCAAGGAACACACAGAGATTCAGGTGTGCAATGAATGATTTCGTGACCTTGAAACCAGAAACATCACCCGAAATCGCAATGACCCCCAGATCGACTGGTGTACTTGGCCAGCTGGGCAGCTTGCAAGTCCGATTGGCAACCAACAACGTTGAAATTGAGGCTGCACAGCGACTTCGTTTCAAAGTTTTCTATCACGAGTTCGGTGCAGAACTCGACCAGGCGTCCGTTCTCGCGCAACGGGACCAAGATGTTTTCGACGCATATTGCGACCATCTTATCGTGCTCGACAACGCCCTTGCCGGTGAGCCATCGCAGCAGATTGTGGGCACCTATCGATTGATGCGCAAGCAGCATGCTGAAGAAGCCGGCGGCTATTATTCTGCTGATGAATTTGCCCTTGCTGGTTTAATGGCACGCCATGCCGATCGCAATTTCCTGGAGCTGGGCCGTTCCTGCGTTTTGCCTGCCTATCGCAGCAAGCGGACCATCGAGCTTTTGTGGCAAGGGATTTGGTCCTACGCGCGCCAGCACGATATTGACGTGATGATCGGCTGCGCCTCCTTTGCCGGCACCATTCCTGCTCAACATGCCGAAGCACTGACATTTTTGAATGCGCACGCCAAAGTGTGCGCACAATGGCACATTGCGCCGCTGCCTAGTCGCCATGTCGACATGGATTTCATGCCAACCGAGGCGATTGATCTGAAATCGGCGGTCAAAAGGCTACCGCCCCTGATCAAAGGCTATCTGAGGCTTGGGGCATCATTCGGGGACGGTGCCGTGATCGATCCAAAGTTTCGGACAGTGGACGTGATGGTTGTGCTGCCCGTTGAACACATCAAACAGCGCTACAAGACCTATTATGGCGAAAATGGTGAGCGTTACGCAGCGTGAAGAACCAGCCGCCGTCATTTGCTTGATTTCTCCTTCCACGTTATCAGGGGATTTCGTCGTCTGCGCCTGTTTTGCCGCGCTGTGATCGCCCATAACAGACGCAGTTCAAATGCGCAGTTTGCGCAGCAAGCATAGCGGTTCAGAAACGGATAATGGGCACTCAGTCTCTCAAAGCCAATCCACGGCCCAGCGACACAGCTGATTCGCCCAAAGCGCCGTTGCCTGCGCCGACACCCATGATGGCCCAATTTTTAGAGATCAAGGCCGCCAATCCGGATTCGCTGCTGTTTTACCGCATGGGCGATTTCTACGAGCTGTTTTTTGATGATGCCGAAGTGGCGTCACGCGCTCTGGGCATCGCGTTGACCAAGCGCGGCAAGCATCTGGATCAGGACATTCCGATGTGCGGTGTGCCGGTCCATGCCGCCGATGATTATCTTCAGAAACTGATCGCATTGGGACACAGGGTGGCCGTATGCGAGCAGTTGGAAGATCCCGCAGAGGCCAAGAAACGTGGTTCCAAGGCGGTGGTTAAACGCGATGTCACCCGCCTGGTGACCCCGGCCACCATTACCGAAGAAAAGCTGCTGGATCCCGCAGAGACATCCTATCTGGTGTCGGTTGGACGGGTCAAAGCGGGCGGCGATGCACTGGCGCTTGCATGGATCGACATAACCACCGGCCAGTTTCGGCTCATGGAAACCAGTGCCAAGGCGCTGCTTTCCGACCTAATGCGTATAGCACCCAAGGAGATTGTGGTTGCAGAACCGGTCTACCACGACGAAATCTTGCGGCCGATTTTTGATCAGTTTGGACGTTCAGTTTCATTGCAACCGGCCATCCTGTTCGACAGCGGTACTGCAGCCGATAAGCTGGCGCGGTTTTTCAATGTCCAAACCACTGACGGCTTTGGCAGTTTTACCCGGGCTGAACTCTCTGCGGCAGCCGGTGCGATTGCCTATGTTGAGAAAACACAGATATCAGAACGCCCCTCATTGCAGCGCCCGGAGCGCGAAAGCGAAGGCTCGCACCTGTTCATCGATCCGGCAACACGATTGAACCTTGAACTTGAGAAGACGCTTTCTGGTTCGCGGGATGGTTCTCTGCTCAAGGACATGGACAGAACAATAACCGGCGGCGGGGCGCGGCTCTTGGCCGAACGCCTGCGGGCGCCACTGACCGACTGCGCGCAAATCAACGAACGCCTTGATGCGATCAGTTTCTTCATGCTGCAAAGCGATCTTGGCCTGAAACTGCGCTCGCAGCTCAAATCCCTGCCCGACATGCCGCGCGCGCTGGCCAGACTTTCGCTCAACCGCGGCGGACCCCGCGACCTGGCCGCTGCCGCAAAGGGGCTCTCTGTGATCAAGGACATTGCCGGCACGCTGAATAATGAGCTGGATGCCGAGAGCCTGCCTGCTGAGTTGGCCGCAGCTCAATCGGCCCTTTTGGCTACGCCCGAGGAATGCACCGCTCATCTCAATCGCGCCCTGGCCGATGACCTGCCCTTGCTCAAGCGGGATGGCGGGTTTGTACGGGATGGCTATTTTGACGAGCTTGACGAGTTGCGCGCCCTGCGCGACCAGTCACGCCGCATCATTGCCGGGCTGCAGGCTTCCTATGCCGATGAAACCGGCGTTAAATCATTGAAGATCAAACACAACAATGTGCTTGGCTACTTTATCGAGGTCACTGCCCTCAATGCCGGACCGCTCACTGAGACCGACGCAGCCAAGGCCCGGTTCATTCATCGCCAGACGCTGGCCAATGCCATGCGCTTCACAACGACCGAACTTGCCGACCTGGAAAGCAAGATTGCCAGTGCTGCCGGCCGTGCCTTGTCCATCGAACTTGGCATTTTTGACACGCTGCGCGATGAAGTTGTCGCGCAAGCAGAGGCAATTCGCCGTTCCGCCCATGCGGCTTCGGTGCTGGATGTGACGATGGGCCTGGCGGAATTGGCGGCATCCCAAGGCTATTGCCGCCCGATGGTCGATGACAGCAGGACCTTTGCTATCACGGCTGGCCGGCACCCGGTGGTCGAGCAGGCGTTGCAGCGTCAGTCACAGCGCCCCTTTGTCGCCAATGATTGCGATCTTTCGCCGACGTTGGATGGCGACAATGAAAACGGTGCCATCTGGATCCTGACCGGACCGAATATGGGTGGCAAGTCAACGTTTCTGCGCCAGAATGCGCTGATCGCAGTCATGGCGCAAATGGGCTCGTTCGTCCCGGCGGGTGCTGCACATATTGGCGTGATTGATCGCTTGTTCAGCCGGGTTGGCGCTTCAGATGATCTGGCCCGTGGCCGGTCGACTTTTATGGTGGAGATGGTCGAAACAGCCGCCATCCTGAACCAGGCAACGCCTAACTCACTGGTTATACTCGATGAAATCGGGCGTGGCACGGCGACATTTGACGGTTTGTCGATTGCGTGGGCAACCATTGAATATCTGCATGAACACAACAAATGCCGAACCTTGTTTGCGACCCATTTCCATGAATTGACCGCGCTGAGCGAACGGCACAACCGGCTCGCCAATGTCACGATCAAGGTCAAGGAATGGGAGGGTGATGTCATCTTCCTGCACGAGGTCACGCGCGGCGCAGCTGATCGTTCCTATGGTGTGCAGGTGGCGCGTTTGGCCGGGTTGCCGGATGCGGTGGTATCGCGCGCGCGCCATGTTTTGGACGAGCTTGAGTCGCAAGGACGGCAAAACAAAACAGAAGCATTGATTGATGACCTGCCGTTGTTTTCGATTGAAATTGCTCGAGCGCAATCCGCACCAGCGGTGAAGAATTCAGAAGCTGCTAATGCTGTACGGGAAGCCCTTGAGCAGATTACACCAGACGAAATGACGCCCATGCAGGCGCTCGAGGCGCTATATTCCCTCAAAGCAATCAACTCTAAGAAGAACTGAACTTGGCCAATTTGGACAAAAAACTGAAATCGATCGTGGATGGCGCTGCGCTGGACACAGCGCTGACAAAGTTGGCGGCTGCCAACGATGGCAATGGCGACGATCCGAAAGTCCGACAACAGGTGCTGGCGCATCTAAAATCGGTCATGGCTGATGGACGGGCAAGGGCAGAACAATTGCTGTTTGAAGATGGACGCGGGCGCGGTTGCGCAGAACGCCTTTGCCATTTGCAGGACGAAATCATCCGGGCCACGTACGATTTTGCGCTCAACCATGTATACAAGGCGACCAATCTGTCCAATGCCGAAAAGCTGGCCTTGGTCGCCGTTGGCGGTTATGGCCGGGGTACATTGGCGCCGCAATCCGATGTCGATTTGCTGTTTGTGCTCCCCTACAAGCAAACACCACTTGGCGAACAAATCGCTGAGTACATTCTTTACATGCTGTGGGATCTCGGCTTGAAAGTTGGCCATGCAACCCGCACGATCGACGAGTGCATCAAGCTTTCCAAAAGCGACGCAACCATCTGCACTTCCATTCTTGAATCGCGCTATTTGACCGGCGACAAAGAGCTCTTTGAAGAAATGCTCGACCGGTTCTATCAGGAGGTCGTGACCAAAACCACGTCGCAATACATTCATGCCAAGCTGGAAGAGCGCGACGACCGACACAAGCGGCAGGGCGCTACGCGCTATGTTGTCGAACCCAATGTCAAAGACGGCAAGGGCGGGTTGCGCGATCTGCACACACTGTTCTGGATCGGCAAGTATTACTACCGCGTCCGCAGGCGCGTGGAACTGATTGAAAAAGGCGTATTCACGCGCGCTGATTACAAGCTTTTCGTCAAGTGTGAAGACTTTCTGTGGGCCGTGCGCTGCCATCTACATTTTTTGACCGGAAAGGCAGAAGAGCGGCTTTCCTTTGATGTTCAGCGCGAACTGGCCGAGCGCATGAGCTACCAGTCCCATCCGGGCTTGCGCGATGTCGAACGGTTCATGAAACACTATTTTCTGATCGCCAAGGATGTCGGCGATCTTACCCGAATCTTCTGTGCAGCGCTCGAAGAACAAGAACTGATGGAAGGGCCATCTTTGTCCAAGCTGCTGCAGCGGCTACCGTTCATCAGCAAATCGCAAAAGATCCCGGGCATCAAGGATTTCATCATTGATAATCAACGCATCAATGTTGCCGCGCCAGATGTGTTTGAAAGCGACCCGGTCAACATCATCCGAATGTTCCACCTGGCAGACCGCTATGCGCTCGAATACCATCCCGAGGCATTTCAGCTGATCAGAAAGTCGCTAAAGCGGATCGACAAAAACCTGCTCACCAATGTGAATGCCAACTCGTTGTTTGTCGATATTCTGACATCCGGCAACAATCCTGAACTCAATCTCAGACGCATGAATGAAGCCGGTGTCTTGGGCCGCTTCATTCCGGATTTCGGCAAGATTGTCGCGATGATGCAGTTCAACATGTATCACAGCTATACGGTGGACGAGCATCTGATCAGATCGGTTGGTGTGTTGGCCGGTATCGAGTCTGGTGAGCTGAGTCATGAGCACCCGCTTTCAACCGAGCTGTTGCCGACGATGCAGAACGAGCGAGCGATCTTGTATGTCGCACTTCTGCTGCACGATATTGCCAAGGGCAGGCCTGAAGATCACTCGATCGCAGGTGCAAAAGTGGCAAGAAAACTTTGCCCGCGGTTGGGATTTTCCAAAGACGATACCGAGCTGATCGCTTGGATCATTGAAGAGCATCTGACCATGAGCATGATCGCGCAATCACGCGATCTTTCGGACCGGAAAACCATTGTTGATTTCGTGGCCAAGGTGCAGACGGTCCGCCGTCTGAAGGTCCTTCTTGTGCTGACGGTATGTGACATCAGGGCAGTGGGACCCGGCGTGTGGAATGGTTGGAAGGGCCAATTGTTACGCACTCTTTACACCCAGGCCGAATTGGCGATCACGGGCGGTTTCTCAGAGATCGCCGGCAGTGCCGGTGCCAAGGCACAACGGGCAAAACTCGAAGAGGCGCTGGACGACTGGGATGCGGTTGAGCGCAACAAGTACAGCAATTTGCACTATGACAACTACATACTGACGGTGCCGCTCGAAGATCAAATCAGGCACGCCCATTTCGTGCGTGATGCTGACAAGCAAAGCAAACCGCTGGCCACGACGGTCAAAACGGATGCCTTTCAGGCGATCACTGAAATCACGATTCTGGCGCAGGATCATCCACGACTTCTTTCCGTCATCGCGGGCTGCTGTTCCAGCGTCGGCGCCAAGATCGATGGCGCGCATGTTTTTACGACGAGCGATGGCCGGGCTCTGGATACCATCTTGCTCGAACGCGAATTTGAGGATGATGAAGATGAAATTCGCCGCGCTGAAAGGATATGTGCGCTGATTGAAGATGTTTTGTCAGGCAAAACCTATCTTCCCGCCGTGCTTTCCAAGCCTGTGCGCAAAGGACGCAAGACCAGTGCATTCCAGGTCGATCCGGTCATCAAGATCAACAATGCACTGTCTGATCGATTCTCGGTGATCGAGGTACAGGGGCTGGACCGGTTTGGCCTGTTGTCCGAATTAACGCAGGCCCTTTCGGATCTGCAGCTGGATATTCGTTCCGCGCACATCACGACCTTTGGCGAGAAGATCATCGACAATTTCTATGTCACGGATTTGCTTGGTGACAAGATCACCAATCCGGCGCGTCAGAACAAGATCAAGAAGACGCTAGCCGACGCGTTTGTGGTCAAAAACAATGCCGTCGCCAAGCCAGCGAAAAAGACAGAGGAAAAGACCGCTTGAGTTTGATTCGCAAATTCGCCAGCGTCGGCGGCGCGACCTCTGCCAGTCGCGTGCTGGGATTTGTGCGTGAAGCGCTCATTGCATCGGTGCTTGGTGCCGGTCCGGTTGCTGACGCTTTTTATGCGGCTTTTCGTTTCCCGAACCTGTTCCGGCGCCTGTTTGCCGAGGGAGCTTTCAATTCCGCTTTCGTGCCCTTGTTTGCCAAGGAACTAGAAGGTGAAGGTCAGGAAAAGGCAGCCAAGTTTGCCGGCGAAGTTTTCTCTGTTCTGACACTTGTGCTGCTTGTGCTGACCGTGTTGGCCATTGCCTTCATGCCCTATTTGGTGGCGACAATCATTGCGCCGGCTTTTGCCGACACACCTGAGAAGTTCGAGCTGACCACTGATCTCACGCGCATCATGTTTCCCTATCTGATGGCCATGTCGCTGGTCGCGATGCTATCGGGCATCCTCAATTCGCTGCGCCGATACTTCATTGCCGCGATTGCACCGGTGCTGCTCAATGTCGTTTTGATTGGAATGCTGGTAAGCGCTCTCGTGCTGGACGTCTCTGACCCGCGGGTCGGTGTTCTGCTTGCGATTGGCGTGGTCGTTTCGGGCCTTTTGCAGCTGGGACTGTTGGTTCTGGGTATCAAACAGACAGGCTTTTCGTTTCGTCCACGGCGGCCAAGAATGTCTGCCAAGGTCAAGCGGCTTCTGGCGCTGGCGGCACCGGCGGCGCTGACCGGAGGCATAGTTCAAATTAACCTGGTTATCGGGCAAATCATTGCATCTGCGCAGGATGGTGCAATTGCGCTTTTGTCGTTTGCCGACCGCGTCTATCAACTGCCTCTTGGCATTATCGGGATTGCCATCGGTGTTGTGCTGCTGCCCGAATTATCCCGTGCGCTGCGGGCCGAGGCGTTTGATGAAGCACGCGGCTTGCAGAACCGGTCGATTGAATTTGCGCTGGCGTTGACCGTGCCCGCCGCCGTTGCGTTGGCCATCATTCCCGGCGCTATCGTTGCGGTGCTTTTCGAGCGAGGCGCGTTCTTGCCCGAGACAACGGCAGCCACCGCTGCAGCACTTGCAGCCTTTGCCTGGGGACTGCCCTCCTTTGTTCTGATCAAGGTTTTTCAACCGGCCTATTTTGCCCGCGAGGACATGCGCACGCCGATGTGGTTTTCGCTGGCATCGCTGATCATCAATGCCGGACTGAGCCTGACCCTTTTTCCGATCTATGGCCATGTGGGCATCGCGATTGCGACCAGCGTCGCGGGCTGGGCAACGGCTTTGCTGCTGGCGGGCGCGCTGTGGAGGCGCAATGAGTTCAGACCTTCCTCTGAAACCCTGCAGCGATGTTTGATGGTGCTGGTGTGCAGCACCATCATGGGTGTGTGCCTCTATCTGAGCTGGCGCTGGGGCGCAGACATGTTCCTTGCCTCTGGTATCGGTACCCGAATCCTGCTGCTGCTCGCTGCAATTGCCGTGTCGATGGGTGTCTATTTTCCACTGTCGCTGATGACAAATGCCATCGACCGGGCCGCCTTGATGCAGGCGCTGGGTCGCAGAGCCTCTTGAACCACGCTGTGAGCCCTGCCATAAGCGCGCAAAACCAATTGATCTAAGAGAAAACTGATGTCCAACGAGATACCACAACGCGTGTTTTCAGGCGTCCAGCCGACAGGCAATCTGACGCTCGGCAATTATCTGGGCGCCATTCGGCGGTTTGTCGCTTTGCAAGAGCACCATAGCTGCATTTATTGCGTTGTGGACCTGCACGCCATCACCATTGCGCAGGATCCGCGCGAATTGATGGATGCCACCCGCTCGGTTGCCGCCGCCTATATCGCTGCCGGCATTGATGTCTCCAAGCATATTGTCTTCAATCAGAGCCGCGTACACCAACACGCTGAACTGGCCTGGGTATTCAACTGCATTGCGCGCATGGGTTGGTTGAGCCGGATGACTCAGTTCAAGGAAAAGGCCGGCAAAGACCGGGAGAAGGCCTCTGTTGGTTTGTTCTCCTATCCAACATTGATGGCGGCTGATATTCTGCTCTACAGGGGCACGCATGTGCCGGTTGGTGATGACCAGAAACAGCATCTTGAGCTGACCCGGGATATCGCACAGAAATTCAACAATGACTTTTCTGACCGCATTGCGGAACTTGGTCTGGGTGTCGAAATGGAGATCGGCCGGGAAATCGTCAACGGTTATTTTCCTTTGACCGAACCGCTGATCGAAGGCCCTGCAACCCGCATTATGAGCTTGCGGGATGGCACCAAGAAAATGTCGAAATCAGACCCGTCGGATATGTCTCGCATCAATCTGACCGACACAGAGGATGACATTGCCAAGAAAATCCGCAAGGCAAAGACCGACCCCGAGCCCCTGCCCTCGGAAGTGGAAGGATTGGAGAACCGTCCAGAGGCCGCCAACCTTGTCAGTATCTTCGGTGCGTTGACCGACAAGGAGCCGGGCACGGTCCTGCAGGAATATGGTGGCAAACCGTTCTCTGAGTTCAAACCCATTTTGGCCGAAGTTGCAATCGACGCCATCACGCCCATTACCAGCGAAATGCGCCGTTTGAGCGCCGATCCGGCCTATATCGATTCCGTTTTGGCCAATGGGGGCGAACAGGCGAGTGCGATTGCCGCAGAAACCATGCGGGATGTTCGGGATATTGTGGGCCTATTGGCATAGAATCTCTGGCGATTTGTTGAGATTTTCCAAACGGATTTGCGTAACAGATTCAATTGCAATACCTGTTTGGACGTCATGATTGCCGGCTGAAACACTCGCCTGGGTCGATATTTCGCACATTTGGGCAACAATTGCCTTGAACGGACCTGTCCAAAGTCCTACTTTGGAGTCATTCTAATCTAGTTATCCCGCCTGCTTTTGTCAGGCACTGGAGCAAACCATGTTTATTCAAACCGAAGCAACGCCCAATCCAGCGACTTTGAAGTTTCTGCCTGGCCAGGTCGTCATGGACCAGGGCACTGCAGATTTCAGAGAAGCCAGCTCAGCTGCCGAACGGTCGCCATTGGCTGGGAAGCTGTTTGATGTGGACGGCGTTTCCGGCGTGTTTTTCGGGTATGATTTCGTCACCATAACCAAAGAGGATACGCTTGACTGGGCCCATTTGAAGCCAGCCATTCTGGCAGCCATCATGGAGCATTTCATGGCCGGTCACCCGGTGATGTCTGATGCAGGCAATTCAGGCTTTAATGAAGACGACGAAGCTGAATTTTTTGATGAAAGCGACGAGGCCATCGTCACGACGATCAAGGAACTTATCGATACGCGTGTCCGGCCGGCCGTTGCACAGGATGGCGGCGACATTACATTTCGCGGTTTCAAGGAAGGCACCGTGTTCCTGCACATGAAAGGCGCTTGCGCCGGTTGTCCTTCATCCACAGCCACGCTGAAACACGGCATACAGAATCTTCTGCAGCACTTCATTCCGGAAGTGCAGCAAGTCGAAGCTGTTTGAGGATAAAATCTCACAAAAAAGCCGGGCTGATCTGCATCAGCCCGGCTTTTTATTGTTCCAAAAGCGCGCTTAGCCCTTAACGATGACTTTTGCGCCTGGTTTTGCCCGATTATAAAGATCCACGATGTCCTGGTTCATCAGACGAATACAGCCAGATGACATCGCTTTTCCGATTGACCACCATTCCGGCGTGCCATGCAGACGATAGCCTGTATCGCCACCACGACGCGTCAGATACAACGCCCTTGCCCCCAAGGGATTTGTCAGTCCTGGCTTCATGCCGCCCCGATATTTTGCAAGTTCAGGCTGGCGTCTGATCATGGCTGGCGGTGGTGTCCATGTTGGCCACTCACGCTTCCAGCCGACCCGTGCAACGCCCGACCATTCAAAACCTGCGCGGCCTACACCGATTCCGTAGCGAACCGCCTTGCCGTCAGGTTCAACCAGGAACAAGTGGCGCGCCTTGGTATCAACAATGATCGTGCCAACTTTTTCCTTGCCTGTGTAGGCGACAGTCTGACGTCTGAATTCCTTTGGCACTTTTGATACCGGAATAGACGGAAGACGATAGCCGCCATCACTTTTTGATGCATATGCATTGACGAAAAGCGACGAGTTGCTGGTTGTCGTACAGCCCGATACAGCCATCAGACCAGCCAATGCCGCCGCCAGTAATTTAATTTGAATTCTCATGGATTCCCTCAAACCTCAGCTCACCCACTTCTGCCCCGTATATGGTTAACGTAATATTACGTGATATTGGGTTAAAGCTAGCTTAGACTCGTTGAAAAATTGATGATGTGACTTTTTGCACACTATAGTATCAAACAGAGAGGCACCGATGCCCCTTGTCACGCCACATAACACCAATCCGCTGGTTGATGGACGTCAATCAGAGCGCGCCATGGCGGTGCGTCGCGGGGTGCAACTGCTATTGACGGATATGGGGGCCGCGCATGTGCCAGAGCTGACCCTTGCCAATGGAAGACGGGCGGATCTGACGGCCCTGTTCAAGGATGGCACGATATGGATCGTCGAGATCAAATCGTCGATCGAGGACATAAAATCGGATCAAAAGTGGCCCGATTATCACGATTTTTGCGATCAACTCTATTTTGCAACATTGCCGGATGTGTCCCAGGCGCTCTTTCCCGAAAGCTGCGGTTTTATCCTGGCCGACGACAAGGGAGCGGCGATACTCCGCTCAAGTCCGACCGACAGGCTCAATGCCGCCCGGCGAAAGACGTTGATCACACGTTTTGGTCAATTTGCCGCCAATCGTCTGTTTCACGCCGAATTGTCGGGCTATGCGCCAGATTCCTAGATCGGGCAGTATGAACTCTTTCAGCCCTTGATGGAATCACGGTACCCGGATTTATCCAATATTTTCAATGCCCAAATCCGTGCTAGCGTGGGGCGCGCTTTGCTAATATGCGCTGCAGGGTCCGGCGATGCATATTGAGCCGTCGCGCCGTTTCAGAAACATTGCGATCACAGGCTTCATATACGCGTTGAATATGTTCCCACCGCACGCGATCGGCCGACATCGGATTTTCTGGCGGTGGTGCCTTTTCATCCGGCCCGGCCGTCAAGGCGTTGAAAACGTCGTCAGCATCGGCGGGCTTGGCCAGATAGTCCACCGCACCCAGTTTGACAGCTGACACTGCAGTCGCGATGTTGCCGTATCCGGTAAGAACCACCACCTTGGCGTTTTGCCTGACTTCGTTGAGCGCGCTTACAACATCCAGCCCATTGCCGTCTTCCAGCCGCATGTCCACAACGGCATAAGCCGGTGGCGAGGCCTTGACCTTGGCCAGTCCCATCGCAACGCTTTCCGCCATATCCACATCAAAACCCCTGCTTTCCATGGCACGCGCCAACCGGCGCAGAAATGCCGTGTCGTCATCAACCAGCAGCAGGGTCTTGTCCGCGTCCAAATCGACTTGTGGAGTCGTTTGTGTATGCACTGTCATCGCTTCGTCCTTTAAATCCTGTACGCAGATTACCCTGAATTAGATGGCCTTGGCCAGATCACTGTAACAACGGCGCCGACTCCCGGTTTTGGGCTGTTGGCGAAATCCACCTGCGCGCCGTTGCGTTCCATCAATGTCTTGGCGATGAATATGCCCAATCCCAGGCCGGCGCTTCCCTTTCGGCTGCGCGTCGCACCGGGCACACTGCCCACCTCAGGCTCGCCAAGATGAACCAGTTGCTCCGATTCAAAACCCGGACCATCATCCTGGATCCTGATGTTTATTGTCTGCTGGTCCCAATTGACCTGCACAATCACTTTCTTCCTGGCAAAATCAACTGCATTTTCAACGATGTTGCCAAGACCATACATCATGCCCGAATTTCTCAGTTCAACCGGTTCGTCGCGTTTGGAACCATCGATCCTTGTCTCGATATCAACGCCGAACTCCCGGTGCGGCGCGACAATCTCTTCGATCATCACTGAGATCGGAACGCTTGATAAAGGATCCTGAGTGTCTCTGCCAAGTGTACTGAGCCGGCTCAAAATCTCTCGGCAACGGTCCGCCTGGTTGCGCAACAAGCTGATATCTTCTTTCAGCGGGTCCTCGGTCCGGACGGCCCGGTCCATTTCCTTTGCAACAAGACTGATCGTCGCCAGCGGCGTGCCTAACTCGTGGGCCGCTGCTGCTGCCATTCCATCCAGATCAGACAAATGTTGCTCCCTCAAAATGACCATCTCCGTCGATGCCAGCGCGTCGGAAAGTCGACGCGCTTCGCCTGCGACGCGATAGACATAGAATGTTGCAAACAACAGGCAGGAGACTACTGCCCCCCACATGCCGAGGATGTAAATTAGCGGAAAGTTCAAGACCGAATCCGCCTCCCAGGGCAGCGGCAGATACCAATAGGCCAGAATGCTCGCCGCCACAGCCACGGACAGTGAGAGCGACGCGGTGTATCGTGGCGGAAGCGTTGCCGCTGAGATGATGGCCGGGACGATCAGCAAGATTGCAAACGGATTGGTCATGCCGCCGGTCAGATAGAGCAGCGCTGCCAGCTGCATTGTGTCAAAAAGCAGGGTGACAAAGGCCTGAGGCGGTCCAATTCGCTTGATCGCCGGAAAGCGCCACGTGTTAAAGATGTTCAATATGATCGACATGCAGACCAAAATGAGACAGGGAATGACCGGCATTGGATACTCAAAATAGCCGGCAACCAACGCCAGAACGGTGCTTTGTCCCAGGATCGCCAGCCAGCGAATATTCGTCAGTGTCGCCAGCCGGATATTGTGGCTGGTCAGATCATCATATTCGTTCGGTTGCATAGTCATAAGCCCTTATATGACCTGTTGTGACGCAAGGAAAAGGGTCAAACGGCGCTGGTGGCTATTTGCGCGGCTTGGCGCGGCGGGTTGGTGCTGCTTGCGCCGGGTCCGCAG
>JAHEJF010000173.1 GCA_024639025.1 Ahrensia sp.
CTCTGCTGCACGCTCTGCGGTTTCTACCGCTGCTTTTAACTCAACCAATTGCCCACCCAAGGCTTCGGTTGCGTTGCGCGCTGCCTGCGCCTCGCGCTCTCTTTGGTTTTCAATAAAGGCATCAGTGACAGCATTTGCAATTTCCGCAGCGCGCCGCTGGTTTTGCGATTCTGCTGATATTTCAAAAATGAACGTGCGCGACGTGCGCTCGGCGCTGATGGCGTCGCGCAAATTCTCAAGTGTCATCCGATTGCTGGTTTCAATGGGCGTTTCTGAACTGAACAGCGAACGGACGAAGGCAATACCATCAAGAAGGCCGATGCCGCTGTCAGCCGAACCATTAAATTCAGCATCCCGGTTCAATCCAAGTTGATCAACCACACGCTGAAGCACCGGCGTCGAGTAAACTGATTCCAATTGGCTATCGACAATTGCCAGTGCTGACTCATTGCCCAGAAACTCTGGCGTGAGATCGCGTTCAACGAGTTTGACCTGTCTGGGATCAATAAGGACTTGGCTATAGGCGGTGTAGGTATGGGGCGTTGAGATTGCATCCAGCGCGCCCAATGCGCCGCCGATGATTGTCGTCCCCACAATGACCCAGCGCCAGCGCCAAATTGCGCTCAGCATGATGCGTGGATCTATCAGCGGCCTATATGCGTCTGCATGGACATGCGCATGTACGTCACGCTCAATCGATGCCATGGCAGCTTCATATCCGGCTTCTGGTCCTGTTAAACTTTGCGCTTCTCTCAAACGGAGAAGTTTGCGCCATGAATTGCCCAAATCGCTTTGATTCTGTCCCGCATTGCCGGGCGACTCACTGGCAGCACTGAGCTGAACCACATTCTCGCTACGCGAGGCGCCACGTGCTGCTTCTGCTTGGCGGTTGGCCAGCGTCAGAAGCGAAGGCTTCTTGCTTGAATCAGATTTACTAAACATCAAAACCACTCTGCTCGGTCAGGTGGACCAGCTATTTCGTAAACGCAGACTAAATTTTTATGGAAAACAAATAGTTAATTTTTCTGGACGATCGCGCGACTCTGTGTGGTTTTCGAGGATTTTGCCCCCGACATCAAAAAGCCGTTTGAAAACGTGATTTTAAGCGTTTTGCGTTACAAGGCCCCCATGAAGGATATTGCGCAACCAGCACAGGTGCAGATCGCAACCGGCCATTCGGTGGAGGGTTTGCGCACGCTTGGCGTTAAATATTTCAAGGCATTTTCGGGCGATGGCATTCGCCTCTTTATCCAGCTGTTTTACTTTTACTTGGTTGCAAACACCTTGACGATTGCCGAGTTCGGACTGTTCGCTACGGCATCGTCCATCGGTATCGTGCTCTCCCGGCTTGCCGGATTTGGGTTTCTGTCACCGCTCTATCGCATTGCAACAGTGAAACCGCATCTCATCGGTACCTATTCTGCCGGCTACTTGTGCGCACTGCTGCTTTCGCTGCCACTGGTGTTGCTGATCGGATTCGGAATTCACCAATTGTTTCTTGTCAGCCTGATGTCTTTTGCGGTCTTCGTTATGATTGCAGGAACCGAGGTTCTTTTTTGGCGGACGCTTGAAGCGGTGATCAACGTCAATAAAGGCCTTGAGAAATTCGGTCTTGCTTCGATCGTCATTGTGTTTGGATTTTCGATCAAGGCGCTTGCGGCTCTTTGGCTGTCGATGCGGCCTGATCCCGATTTGACCCAATGGGCTCAAATTTACATGACCGCCCAAGCCGCCATGGCCCTGGTGGCGATTGTACTCTTCTATCCCAAAATGCGTTTGCGTTTCCGGCCCAAACTTTACATCAGACGGATTCCAGACGCATCGTCAGTCTGTGGTGCTGAAATGCTGTTCTATATTCAGAGCGAACTGGACAAGCTGGTGGTTCTGGCCATTGGCGGCAGCACAGCGGCGGGTCTTTATGCAATCGTGATGAGACTGATTGATCTGACGGCGATGCCTGTACGCACATTTTCAACCTTGCTGACTCAACGCTTGATGCGGCGCACGGATTTGATGAATTCACCAAAGATGCGATTTGGATTTGAATTGGGGGTATTTGCGGTCTCGACCTTAGCCATGGGGTGTATCGCGTTGGCGTTGTTTATCAAGCCCGATCTGCTGGGCACCAATGTCGCGCAGGCTGCTCCATTCATGGTCGCACTTCTGCTGGTGCCGGCATTCCGAAATCTGATCGAATATCAAGCTGAGCTGCTTTATGGACGGGGCCAGAGCTTTCAGCGATTGATCAATTATGCCATCATCGGCGCACTGAAGACCATCCTTTTGATTTGGCTGTTGAGCAGCATTGCTGCTCCTGCAGACTGGATGATTTGGATCAATGGTGTGTTTGCAACGCTGTACGCCACATCTGCCGTACTTACATACAATGCCCTGCGCCGACCCGGCATCAGAGTCTGACCTTCCTCAAATTTACGCCGATGCCTTGCTCACAACCTCGCGAAACGCGGCAGGCTCAAATGGCAGGAAGGACTGAACGCCAATAGCAACCTGTTCTTTTGTAAGTTGCTCGATTGATGTCGAAAGCTCATCAGTGCTCGGGGCTGGATTAAACCAAAACATGGGGCACAATGACACTGAATTGGGTGAGTGCCCCTTGCCGCCCAAGACACCGTCGACATAGGCGCCATACAGCATGCATTCGGAGAATTTGCGGCTGGACCCGATCACGGAGATCCAGGAGCGCCCGTGCGTTTGCTCAATATGGGCGCACATGTCCAACACTGTTTGGCGTTTCCAAGTGACAAATGAGCAGACATAATTGTGGTCAGGCTGATCATCGGGCTTCAAACCCAGCGTCCGACCGGCCTGAGCCTTCCAGAGCAAATGATCATCCTTTGCTTGAAGGGCGCCACCTTCTTCTCGCCAAAACCGAATGTTCTCGCCATTCCAAATTGTTTGAACATCAAAGTGTTTCACAAAGGCAGTATCAGAATCGCAATACATCAAGCCGTCGACCTCAAGCCGTTCGGCAACAGCGATGCGCATCAATTGCTGAACATGCCAACCATGAAGCGGCACTGTCAGCGGGCTCACCCATATTCGGCGGCCTTTGGGCGATAGGAATTTGGGTGGTCGATAAAGCCACCAAGGCAACAACTGTCGATCGGTGATGATTTTGCGCTTTGGTCCCTCAAGCGGTCGAAACAGGCTCAAATCTGGCACATCGACAAGAATGTAGTGACACTCATAGCCTGTCGCGTGTTTGTCCATGCTTTCGCATAAAATCTTGCAGCGCTCAAAATCCGGAGCGTAGCTCGCAGTTACAATTGCATTTGTCTTTGCCATGAACCTTCAGGAGACCTTGCGTTCAGGGGACCAGCCCATTTTTTGTTTGATGACATGGATTAGGAATACAGGATTACCAATAATATAGCGACGCCACATGCGACCAGGCTCCTGTATCAGACGATAGAGCCATTCTGCTCTGATCGTGCGCATCCAATTGGGTGCACGGGCAACATTTCCCGCCACAAAATCAAACAGCGCGCCAACACCAAATGCCAGGGTGCAATGGCGCTCGGACAGATGCCTGTGAATCCAAAATTCCTGCGCTGGAACACCCTTTGCAACCAGCATCACGTCAGGCTTCCATTTGAGAATTTCTTCAAGCATAGCGGCTTGCTTTTTGGCACCGATGAAGCCGTGACCAACGGAACGGTACACATGCCGGTCATCCATCTGGGCAAAAGCGTCCGCAGCTTTTTTTGCGATGCCCGGGCGGGCGCCGTATAGTGCCACTTTCAGGCGCCTTGGGGAGGTGCGAAGCAGGGCTGGTATGAAATCCGTTCCGTTGAGATTGGCCTTGAACTTCTCTCCGTACAAAATCTTGGAAGCAATATCGACACCAATTCCGTCGGAAAGAACCGTGAAATCGTCCAGCACATCGGCAAAATGAATCTCGCGCTGAGCGATATTGCCATTATGCGCGTTCAGAAACGTGATTGGCGTGAACAATTCCAGCGCCAAACGCCCATGTGTGAACTTCAGCGCTTCATCCAGGCTCAGATCTGCAACATCGACGCCCAGAATATTTTGCGTGGGCAGAATGGGTGACTGGACAGTTGCTGAAGATACCGCCTGAAAATCTGAAGTTTGCTTGTTCATGTGCTTAACACTCGTCTTCCAATAGTAAGCATAGCTTTGAAGACTTTGTATTTGTTTAATGATCGGCCATTTTGGCCAATGCTTGTTTCATCACGCTGTCCATGCGATCCAACTGCGCTTTCCGAAAACCAGCACCATCAATATCCCTGACCTGGCTGGTACGCACATTGACAACATGGTCCGCCAGGGTCTGCGCAAACCGTTTTGGGTCATCTTCAATAAGCACGTTGTCCGGAACTTGAGCGATGGCTCGCACCGAGGATCGTGTTGCCACCGCAGGCAGTCCCATTTCGAAGGTCTCGATCGATTTTAGCTGAACACCAGTTCCTTCGCGTGAAGCCAACGCGATAACGCGGCATTGCCGGACGAAGTCCTTGGCATCAAGAACTCTGCCCAGAAACTGAACACGCTTGTCACGCTGCGGGAATCCTTTTGGGAGTTGACCGGCGATCGCAACGCTTATCCCTGCAGGCAAATGCGGCATGACCTCCTGCAGCATCCATTCAAGCCCGATACGGTTAGGTGCCCATGTCCAGGTACCGATCATGCCCACGTCAAACCCTTTGGCGCGGTTTTCAACGAATTTTGCAGGTTTTGGTGTCACTAATGGCAGGCTGAGGGATCGCTCATCGTCTTCCACGCCAAGTGGCCCCCGATCCTCATCGGCAAGTGTAATCACGAATTTTGCCTTTGAGGCCAGACGCTTCTCAAGCTTTTCCAAATATTTGGCTTCGCGAAGGAACATATAGTTCTCGACTATGCCGCCAGCAGCCTTGGCGCTGGCCAATGCTGAAACGTGCTCCACATTATGCGCAATGAACAAATAGGGTTTGGCCGTGAGCTGGCTTTCGAATGCTCCGGCCAGCGGAACGCCGTTGATCACGAACCCATCAACATTCTGGATGGTGCTGAGCGCTCTTTCAAATGCTGCATCGCTCACAACGCGCAGTTTTGCCGATGAAAATGTTGTTTTGTTGCGCATGGCAGTGAGCAACCAACTCAGTTTTTGTTTCGTCGAGGCGCTGTCGGTCTTTGGATCGATTTCACCCAGGCAGACAGTATTATCCGGATCAGCAAGCTCGGCGCCCGGCCATTTGAAGCCGAAATGCGTCACTTCAACGCCAGCGCGTCGCATCGCACCAACTAT
>JAHEJF010000174.1 GCA_024639025.1 Ahrensia sp.
AGCTCCAGCGTTTCTTCAACGCGCGCCGCGATAATGCGATTGAGCAGATTTCGGGGCACCTGGTGCGGATTTTCCAAACCGTCTTCACCCATGCCCGGCACCATGATCATCTCACGATCATCAAACGAAGCCGAAAGCACGGAACCCTGCATCACCTTGAGGCGCTCTGCATGCTCGATACCGCACGAAAATCCACGCGCAATATCCATGGTGACATGATGCCCGCCCACCGGAATGGAATCGGCATGAACAAATTGGCGATTGGCAAAAACTGAAATCGATGTTGTGCCTCCACCCATATCGATACAGGCGCAACCAAGCTCCAATTCATCATCCACCAACGTCGACAGTCCAGAGGCGTAAGGCGTTGATATCATTGTCTCCACGCTCAAATGAGCGCGGTTGATGGCCAGTTCCAAATTGCGAACCGGTGCAGCATCAACGCTAAGAAGATGCATGTTCAGGGTCAACTCCTGGCCGATCATCCCGCGTGGATCCTGGATGCCGCATTCCCCGTCAAGAACGTGCTCCACCGGCATGAGATGAACAACTTGACGATCCGTGCGCGCTGCCCGACCAACGGCAGCTTTCAAAACCTTTTCAATGTCCCGCTTGGCGATCGGCCGATCATCAAGCGTGATCGAGGCCGAGCATTCATGGCTCTTCATGCGACCGGCACCAATATTGGTGATGATTGACTCAACCGTCAGGCCAGCCATGCGTTCAGCAGCTTCCACCGCGTGGCGAATGGACCGCTCGACTCCATCCAAATCCACAATAACGCCGGATTTCATGCCCAGCGACTTTGTATGGCCAATACCGATCACTTCGGGTGCATGGGTTCGTCCATGCAAGTACCTGCTGCCGTCATGGGGAATTAGTTTGGCAATCACGCACACGGTTTTCGTGCTGCCAACATCAAGGACGGTGATGGTTGATGAGCGGGATTTGACCATCAAATACGGCTCCCCCGCGCCTTGCGTATTTCTTTGGCGGCTTTCGTGCGCGCTTTGACGAACGCATCGCGAGAATTGCGCGCATTTTCGGTCAGCGCAAACACTGTCCGGTCTTCAAATCGCAGGTCAATACCGGCAAGATCGCGATCCATCACACCAAGATCAGCCTGCATGATTGTGAGTCGCTGCAGCGCCTCGTCCACGCCCTTTTCCGGCAGCTGGATTGTCATGCCATTATCAAGGCGCAAGTTCCAACGGCGCGTACCCACGCGAATATAGGCGCGAACCCGGGGAGCAATATCGGCAAATGACGCAACATCATCAATGAAATCCGAGCCGAGCGCAGCTGCGCCTTTGCCCACCAGGAGCGGCAGCGCCGCCAGTCTTACATCAGCGGCATAGCCGCCAATTACTGATCCATCCTGCTCGACCACTGTCAGCGCTTCGCCCTGCTGCCAGACAGCGAACGCATCACGCTCTTCGATTTCGATGTCCAACTTGTCTGGATAGACTTTGGCAATGCGCGCGCTGCCGACCCAAGGCAGCTGTGTCAGTGCCTGTCGGGCTTCGGTTGCATCCATAGATATCAGCGAGCGTCTTTCGGCAAGACCCAACGCATCATATACGTCTCTGGCGGTAGTGTGGGTATTGCCCGCAATTTCAATTTCGGAGACGGCAAAGCCCAACTTTGCGGTGAGCGTTTCAACCGCTGAACCAAATTGTCCGCCCAGAATCGAACCGTACAAGATGGCAGCGCCAATGATCGCTGCGCATCCAATGCCCTCGGCATTTTTGGGAATAACAACATCACCGGAAAGAAGGCGGGAAAAAAAGCGAACAGGACGACGTAGCAATTTGGGCAATACGCGAGCTTCTTCGCGATTGCTGCCATTTGGTGCACCTCGCCTTGAACTCTTCAATTTCGCCCTCAACGCATACAAGAAGCGTCCTCCACCATCCAATGTAAAAGCTCACCAAAACTGTGTCCGGCATAAGCAGCCAATTCAGGCGCCAACGAAGTCGCCGTCATGCCCGGTTGCGTATTGATCTCCAACCAAATCAATTCACCATCTTCGGAAAATCGATCATCGTAGCGGAAGTCAGATCGCGTGATGCCGCGGCAGCCGAATGCCTTGTGAGCTTTCAACGACATATTCGTAATCTTTTGGTAAACAATTGGTGAAATTTTTGCCGGACATTCATGTTTTGAGCCGCCAATGGCGTATTTTGACTCAAAATCGTAGAACTCTTGCCCTTGCGGAATGATTTCAGTTACGCCAAGCGCCACGTCGCCCATAACAGCGCATGTCAGCTCGCGCCCGTAAATGAATCGCTCCACCATAATCCGATCACTATATTTCCAGTCATCCGATGTGATGCTTTGTGGCGGATGTTCCTCCCCTTCATGGACGATTACCACGCCGAAGCTGGACCCTTCCGCCACCGGTTTGACGACATAAGGAGGCTGCATGGGATGCACAGAAGTGATGTCGTTGCGGTCCATCACTTTGGATTCAGCGACCGGAATCCCGTAAGTCTTTGCAATCCTCTTGGAAAGCTCCTTGTCCATGGCAACCGCCGTCGCCAAAACGCCCGAATGGGTGTAGGGAATTTGCATATACTCCAAGATACCCTGAATTGTGCCATCCTCCCCAAAGGGCCCGTGCAATGCATTGAAGGCCACATCCGGCTTGATCTCGGCAAGCTGCTGCGCCACATCGCGCGTCACGTCCAAACGGGTCACGCGGTATCCAAAACGTTCCAATTCGTCGGCACAGGCATTGCCCGAACTCAGGCTCACCTCCCGTTCCGACGAAAATCCCCCCATCAGCATGGCGACATGCTTGTCTCGACTAACCAAACTCACTCCCCTCTTTTGACGCATACCGCCGGATAAACCTCGAGTCCGGTCACGGTGCATACAACGCAAAACGCAAACCTGTGGCGGCCATAGAGCCACCCGACTCAAATCAAACGGAACATCCTATTTGAATCAGAGTGTT
This sequence comes from Ahrensia sp., assembly GCA_024639025.1. Classification (GTDB taxonomy): domain Bacteria; phylum Pseudomonadota; class Alphaproteobacteria; order Rhizobiales; family Rhizobiaceae; genus Ahrensia. The sequence continues at coordinate 2,960 of JAHEJF010000174.1, forward strand.
GATTCGCTGGCAAGGGGAACAATGCAATTTTACATCACAGAACGTATCAAACGCTGTCTGTGCACCTCAGAACAACATACCTAAAATTTTATCCATCGGCTTCAGCTAACCTGAACTTGATCTTGCTAAGGTCATGTTTCAATTGACCAATTGGGGAGGTCAACCAGATGAATAGAAAAATGATTTTTCTATTTGCGGCCATTACCGCTGCTGCGCCAATTAACAGCGCTCCTGCTGCCGATGTGGAGTTTGGAGGCACTGTCAACGCCACATGCGCGATTGTTGTCACACAAGACGGTATTTTGGCGGCACGCCAGAACGCTCGTATCTTGACTTCAGGAGGCCGAGGCGCCCGCCATGGCCGCGCGACGGTCACTGCAACCAGTTCAAATTTCCGGCTGTTCGTCGATCAACCCACAGCATTTGATACCAAACCAGCTGCCGATGTGACCCCCGAGCAAGACTTCAGGGCCCGCATCAGGTCGACCGGCGCCACGCAATTCAGGTGGACACGGAACAGCCAGGCCCTAAACCCCGGTGCCAGCAACGTTCGCATTCAATTTCGCGCCCGCAAGGCACCAGGTATTTCATTCGCAAACGGCAATTACTCGGCAACCGTCGTCATTCGCTGCGAGTAGAGCATTTTCAGAGTCAGAGCGTTTCAGTCTTCAACTGAAACGCTAGCGCGGACTTGGGCATTGAAAATATTGGATAAATCCGGGTGCCGCGATTCCATCAAAGGCTTGCAGTGTCTAAACTGAAGTGCTGGCACAAATCCGAGATTGGCAAATCAAGCTAAGCAGGCGATGCGATGGTTCGCGGGCGGATGGCTGCGAAACGCCAAACTGCAAGCAGACAGGCAACTGCCAATCCTGATGCAAGGCCGGTCCAGATACCAACGCCCCCCAACTCAAGCCTGATCCCGAGCAGATAGGCGACGCTCATGCCGACACCCCAATAGGAAAACAGGGCAAAAAGCATCGGAATTTTCGTATCTTTCAAGCCGCGCAACTGCCCCACCGCAATGATCTGCGCACTGTCGACCAACTGGAAGATGGCGGCAACAAACAAAAGCGGCACCGCGTAACTGGCCACCGCAGCAACCCCTTCTTGCGTCTCGTCCAAAAACAGCCCGACCAGAAATTCCGGAACGCTGAAGAACAGCGTCGCGCTGAACATTGCAAAACAAACCGCGACGATCATCACCGAATGGGCTGCCCTGGCAAGGTTGATGGCATCTTTTCGTCCCAGCGCGTTGGAAACGCGTACTGTTGCAGCCTGGCTCATGCCCAGCGGCACCATGAAGGCAATCGCAGCAATCTGCATGACAATACCGTGTGCTGCCAGCGATGTTACGCCCAGCCAACCCACCATGATACTGGCGAGTGTGAACATGCCCACCTCAGCAACAATGCCAATCCCAATGGGCAAACCGAGTTTGAAAAGTTCTATGAAGGCAGGCCAATCGGCTCGCCAAAATCGGGCGAACACTTCATAGGGGCGCGTACGTTGATGAACAGTTATATAGGCGGCCATCGCGCCAAACATCAGAATATTGACGAGCAATGTGGCAATTGCTGCGCCTCGGATCCCCAGTTCCGGCGCACCCCAATTGCCGAAGATCAGCATATAATTGATCACCCCATTGGCCAGTGCTGCGGTTAAAGTCGACCAAAGAATGATTTGTGCATGTTCAACAGCAGACAGAAAGGCGCGCAGGCTATTGGCCAGCAGGGTCGGGTAGAGCGCCCAGACAGAGATCACCAGATATTGTCCGGCGAGTACGGCAACGGTTGGATCCTGCCCTAACGAAAGCAAAATCTCTTCGCCAAAAAAGAACAAGGGCATGGTCACCAAAGCATAGAGAACGGCAAGCCACAGACCCATTCTAACCATGCGCCGGACCGCTCGCTGATCGTCCGATCCCACTGCTTGCCCCACCATGGGTACGAGCGCCTGACCGATCCCGGCGCCAAATATCATGACAATAAAGTAAGCTTGGGTAGCCAGCACACCGGCCGCCAGTTCTTCCACGCCGTACCAGCCCAACATGACGGTGTCGGTGGTGTTCATCAACATCAAGCCGAGTTGCCCGCCTACGAGCGGAATGCCCAGTGCCAGCGAAGCGCGAATATGCTCACGCCAGCTTTTTGGCGCAGTCAAACTGGATTGCAGGTCGTTGTCGATTGTTGCGGACATATAATGCCCTTACGCCTGCATTGACGCCCTGCCAAGCATTACCTCGAAAGACGAATTATGACGGCACCCATTATGGTCAGGAATGTCGAAACAACTTTGCCAATATCAAGC
>JAHEJF010000175.1 GCA_024639025.1 Ahrensia sp.
CGGTCCGAAAAAATTTGCCGTTGCGTTGGGATATTCAGGTTGGGGAGCGGGACAGCTGGAGCAGGAAATCGCTGACAATGTTTGGCTGACGGTCGATGCTGATCCAGAGTTTCTATTTGATCATGCCCATGAGGGAAAATATGAGCGCATGCTCTCACTTATGGGCATCAGCAGCATGAATTTCATTTCAGAAGCAGGGCACGCCTAGATTACTATTCCGCGGCGGCTTCCGTTGCGATGATCGGATTTTCTGCTGCAACCAGCGCCACCGCGTCTTCTGCACTCATGGCAGCGCCCGCGATATATCCCTGGATATAGTCAATTTCCAGATCGCGCATCAGCTTGACTTCCTGTTCCTTCTCAACACCTTCGCAGACAACGTCCATGTCCAATGAGTGTGCCATCTCAACGATGGAACGCAGCATGATGTCCCGATTGCTGGGCTGATTGTGCATGAAGGACTGGTCCACCTTCAGCGTGTCGAAGGGAAAACGCGTCAAATAGGCCAGTGAGGAATAACCGGTGCCAAAATCATCGATCGCCAGTCGAACACCGGCGCGTTTAATCCCCTCCAGGACTTTGCAGTTTTGCTCGGGGTTTTTCATCAGGGTTGTTTCGGTGATTTCCAGGCGCAGTGTATGATTGCGAACAGGGTGCCGGGCCAAAATGCCCTGCACGACATTGGTGAAGTCGCGGGCGCCCAGCTGCTGCGCAGACACGTTGACCGAAACAAAGATCGGCGTGTCGGCGATGACGGTATCCCACTCCACCAACTGTGCGGCGACAACTTCCAGTGCGTAGCGACCCAGCTCATTGATCATGTTGTTTTTCTCTGCCAAGGGCACAAATTCCGAGGGAGAGATGGTGCCGCGGCGCGGGTGGTGCCAGCGTAGCAGTGCTTCAAATCCGGCGATCTGACCATTTCTTGTTCTGACAATCGGCTGGTAGGCCAGCGAAATTTCCGACCGCTCAATGGCGCGGCGCAAATCGGCCACCAATTGAACCTCATTGCTGGTCGCATCCCTGAAGGCAGGCCTGAAGGGCTCAACCCTGTCACCACCAAATCGCTTGGCCTGATGCAGCGCCAATTCTGCGTCCTTGAATAGATCGTCCTCTTTGGCTCTTGCATGCGCCCATGTTGCCAATCCAATGGATGGCGTGAGCACGAATTCCTTTTCGGCAAAACTGATGGGGGCCTTGATGGTCTTCTTCAGATGGTCGGCAAAATTTGCAATTTTCGTCGGATCGGTTTCGGACAACAACACGATGCCATATTGGTCACCGCCAATGCGGGCCAAGGTATCGTGTGGTTTCAGCAATCTGCGCAAGCGGCGCGCGACGGTGATCAGCAACGTGTCTCCGGCCGCGATGCCCACACTTTCATTGACGTCCTTGAAGCGATCCAGGTCGATAATGAAAATTGTCGGTCTGATATCCTTGTCGACACCGGACAACGCCATGACGCTGCGAATGCGATCAAAGAACAGCTCCCTGTTGGGAAGGCCGGTCAGATTGTCATGCACGGCATCATGCAGCATGCGTGCTTCCGACCTTTTTTGTCCGGTCACATCGTTTGCCGTGCCGATGCAGCGAATGATCTCGCCGTCTGTCCCTGCCACGGGCCTGGCCTTGATCTTGTACCAGGAAAACTGATTGTCATGGCCTTGCAGCCGCAGATCCAGATCTATTTTGCCGCGGCGTTGTTCCACAACGGCGTCAAGTGCGCTTCTGAACTGATCCCTGTCTTCGGGATGAATATGTTTGAGCCAATTCTTGACCGGGCCCTGCAATGCACCGGTGCCTAAACCAAGCCGGTTGCCCAAATTGGGTGTGGTTGTCAGCCGGTCCCGATTGACATCCCAGTCCCAGACCAGGTTCCCGGAACCGGTGACCGCCATCGCCTGCAGTTCGACATTGGAAAACAGATTTTGTTGGAATGCGCCGCCGGAAAACGCATTCTGCATGATCGTAAATCCGATCAGGAGAACAATCAGCACCAGTCCACCAGCCAATGCCGGTTGAATGATGTCATTGTCGACTTGTCCGGTAACGGTCATCCAGCCGGCAACAATCCAGGCCAGAAGCAACGCCCATGCCGGGATAAGCATGATGGCCCGGTCAAAGCCGCGGAAGCTCAAAACGATAATCAACCCCAGGCCAAACACGGCGGTGGCCGCCAAGGCCAAACGCGTGATGCCCGCCGCAACAGACGTATCATAGACCACGATGCCGGATAGAAGAATGATGCCCAATACCCAGGCAATCGCGCCATAGCGCAGATGATCATTCCAGCGGTTCAGGCTCAGATGGGTAAACAGGAACAAGGCCAGGGTGGCTGTAATAGCGACTTCCGACAGGGCACGCCAGGTTCGAATTTCGTCCTGTTCCAGAGGCCAAATGCGTTCGACAAAGCCAAAATCGATCGAGACGTAAACCAGCACTGACCAGGCCAGGGCGGCAGCGGCAGGAAATGTGGAGGTGCCTCGAACAACGAATAAGATGGACAGGAACAGGGCAAGCAGCCCGGCAATGCCAAGCACGATCCCACGATAGAATGTGTAGGAATTGACGATTTCCTTGTATTCGCCTTCCTCCCACAAATAGACCTGCGGCAGGTTGGGCGAAGCCAGTTCGAGCACCAAAGTGATCACTGCACCGGGGTTCAGCGTGATGGAGAAAATGTCGGCATCGGAGGATTCCTGGCGATCCAGCGAAAAGCCCGAACTGGGCGTTATGGCGACAATGCGGTCAGATCCCAAGTCTGGCCAACGCAATCCTGAGTTCACCAGTCTGAAATGCGGGGCGACGATGAGCCGGTCAATCTGGGTGTCTGTCGTGTTCGCCAGCACCAGAACGGCCCAATCTCCGGCCGTTCCCGGATTGTTGGCTTGCACCTCGATCGTGCGCACAATCCCTTCCGCATCAGGTGCGGTTGTGACCTGGAAGGTCTCCCCTCGGTCTCGGAAGATTGAAACGGCTTTTGTCAGATCAAGCGCCGTGCTGTCGCGATTGATGGATATCGTTTCGGCGGCCACGGCGTTTATGACGCCGACCATGAACAGCAGGATAAACAATCCTGCCTGCTTGATAGCTCTACGCGCTCCAGCCAAATTAACACACCCCGAATGCATCAAACGATCCCGTAAGTCACCTTGCTGCCACCAGAAGGGCGTTCATGCAATGGATTGATCTGTGAAAAAAGAATATGGTCCTGCCACTTCCCATCAATTTTCAGATAGGAGCGAAGCAACCCTTCGCGCTCAAATCCGGTTTTTTCAAGGAGACGAATAGATCGTTCGTTCGATGGAATGCAGGCAGCTTCAAGTCGGTGCAATCCATGCCGGGTGAAAGAATACTCACAGATCAGGCGCAAGCCCTCGCTCATATAGCCAAAACCTGCATATTCCTCACCGATCCAGTAACCAATCTGCGCCGACATGGAGACGCCCCGGCGTATATGGCCCAGCGTGATACCGCCAAGCAATGCGCCATCGGACAATCGCGTAATGAAAAACGGATACCCTGTACCCGCATTGATCTCGCTTGAGTACCGCCGCAGCCTGTTTCGATAGGAAACCCTGGAGAGGTCATCGCGTGGCCATCGTGGTTCCCATGGCTGAAGAAATTCAGCACTGGCAGCGCGCAGTTCTGACCATTCCAGATAATCGCTGAATTCTGGGTGCCGCAGGCAGACCCTGCTGCCCTCAATAACAGCCTTGCTGCTCCCGCGAAATGAAAACGCAAACATATCAGGCAGTCCCAGTTAGTATCGATTCCATATCACAAAGCTGCGGTTGCAGCACTGTGATGGATTGTACCGGTATTATCATAATCTGACAGCACCGAGGTAATTTCATTCATATCCAAAAGCTTATCGACCGGACCAACCGCTGAAACAGTTGGACGAGAACCCATGAACAGGCGATTTGCCAGGTCGCGCAGGCGTTCCACCGTCAGCTTATCCAGTCTGGAAAGCAATTCCTCATTGGGGATGGGGCGTCCAAACAACAGAATTTGTCGTGCGATCTGTCCGGCGCGCGCAGGGGCGCTTTCGCCGGACATCAGCAAGGACGATCTGAATTGCGCGCGCGCCCGCCGCAATTCCGGCTCCCCGATGTCGAGCGCGCATCGCTTCAGTTCCGCCAGGATCAGATGCACAAGTTCGGTCAAATCATCGGGCTCTGTTGCAGCATGCACACCGAAGATGCCGGTGTCCGAAAATCCCCAATGAAATGCATAAATTGAGTAGCACAGTCCCCGTTTTTCCCGGATTTCCTGAAACAGGCGGGAAGACATGCCGCCACCCAATAGCATGGCCAGCACCTGGCTGGCGTAATAATCGCGCACATGATAGGCGCGTCCTTCAAACCCAAGCAGGAACTGCGTGTCCTGCAACTGGCGCGGCTCCCGATAGTCTCCTCCAACATAGTGTGCGAGATTGTCCGGGCTGTAGGCGGTCACCTTGGCAAAACTTGAGAAACGAGCGCGCACCATCTCCACAATCTGATCATGCTCCACTGCGCCGGTGGCCGCAATGACCATACGCTCTCCCGAATACTCGCGCCCAATATAATTGCGGATCATCTCCGGCGTGAAAGAATTGATTGTTTCGCGGGTGCCAAGGATCGCTCTACCCAAGGTCTGGTGGCGATAGGCTGTTTCAGTAAAACGGTCGAACACACAATCGTCGGGCGTGTCGATTGCTGCGCCCAATTCCTGCAAAATCACATGCTTCTCGCGTTCCAGCTCATCCGCATCAAATTTGGAATTTTGCAGGATGTCAGCCAGGATATCCAGGCCCAGGGCGGTGTCTTCTTTCAGCAGGCGAACATAATAGGAGGTGGTCTCTACGCTGGTTGCGGCATTGATGTCACCGCCGACGTTTTCAATGCTTTCAACAAGGCTTTGGGCGCTTCGTGTATGGGTACCTTTGAACGCCATGTGTTCAAGCAGATGCGCAATACCATGTTCATCTTCAAGTTCGTTTCGAGCGCCGGCTCTGACCCAAACACCAAGGGAAACACTCTCTACATGCTCAAAACGTTGTGTTGCTACAGTAATCCCATTTTGCAAAACAGTTGTTTGCACTGTCATATACGCTACTCCTGCCGCAGTTTGCCTGCGGACATCCTCCCTAAGCTCTTGTGAGCTTTGCAATATGATCTTCTATCATTTTTAGGTCAGATGGAAGAGAAACAAACTTTTCTTCTCGCGACATAAGATCGCCAAGCCAGTCGGGCAATGAAGGCTCCGTGCCAGACGCATC
>JAHEJF010000176.1 GCA_024639025.1 Ahrensia sp.
CGACGCTGGCATTCAGCCGCTAGCTCTTGGCGGTCAGTCATGGCAGTCATCAGGCGCATTCAACGTCTTGATGGTTGCTCTTGCCGGACCGGACGCATTGGTTGACATTTATGGCAACAAGAACACCGATCTTGCTGGCGGCGAAGAAATGGCACGGGTGTTTAAGGCAGCAGCCGACGCGCGCGCCATGGCCGAAGGCTCGTCCGTTCAGGACTGGAACCAGGCCACAAATCTGGTTGTTACCGATCAGGCCGGCGGTCAAATCATGGGCGACTGGGCACAAGGTGAATTTGCTGTTGCAGAAAAAGTCGCTGGACAAGACTACACCTGCTTGCCGGGTCTCGGCGTGAACGAGCTGATCGATACTGCAGGCGACGCATTCTATTTCCCGGTTATCGATGATCCGGAAATCAAGGCAGCACAAGACGAGCTTGCGAACCTGATGGTGTCGCCTGATGTTCAGGTTTCATTCAACCTCAAGAAGGGTTCCCTGCCGATCCGCGGCGACGTTGATCTGACAGCAGCCAATGACTGCATGAAAAAGGGTCTGGAAATCCTTGCCGCGGGCAACACGCTTCCTGCCGTGACGCAGCTGAACACCGAAGACACAAACAACCAGCTCAATGACTTGTTTGTTGAATTCTTCAGCGACAATTCGATCACTCCCGAAGATGCGCAGGCGCGTTTCGTCGACATCGTTTCTAGCGCTGAATAACAACTAACTCTGGCTGCCCGGGGCCGCTTGCGACAGCGGCTCCGGGCATTTTCGCAAAATTGGGGAGGGTGCGGTTTGGCAACCATAGGCAAACCAAATAGTCTGTTTCGCAATATGTCGGCAAAAATTGCTGCCATTCCAATGATATTTACGGCTCTTGTTGTTTTCGTTGGCGGCACCCTTTGGACCGTTACCTATTCATTCACGAATTCAAAACTTCTGCCGCGCGAAAAGTGGGTGGGCTTTGATCAATATGAACGCCTTTGGGGAACCAATCGCTGGAACGTGGCGATCGAGAACATACTCATTTACGGGTTTTTCTCCCTAATATTTTCACTGGTCATTGGCTTTGTGCTCGCCGCCCTGCTGGATCAGAAAATCCGTTTCGAGGATGCGTTTCGTACGATCCTGCTTTACCCATTTGCCCTCTCCTTCATCGTCACCGGTCTTGTCTGGCAATGGATACTCAACCCCGAATTTGGCATCCAAAGCATGGTTCGCGGTTTGGGATGGGAGAGCTTTACATTTGATCCGCTCTACAATCCGGAGATCGTCGTCTATGGATTGCTGATCGCTGGCCTCTGGCAAGGAACAGGCTTTGTCATGTGCCTGATGCTGGCCGGCCTGCGCGGAATCGACGAAGACATTTGGAAGGCAGCACGGGTTGATGGCATTCCCATGTGGAAGACCTACCTTTTTATCATCATCCCCATGATGCGCCCAGTATTCATCACCACGCTGGTGATCATCGCGGCCGGGATCGTCAAGCTCTACGATCTGGTTGTCGCCCAGACCAGTGGTGGTCCCGGAATTGCATCCGAAGTTCCTGCAAAATACGTGTACGACTACATGTTCCAGGGACAGAATTTGGGACAGGGCTTTGCGGCCTCGACCATGATGCTGGTCAGCGTTTTGATCGTATTGATCCCGTGGGCTTACCTCGAATTTGGAGGACGCAAAAATGGCTGATGCAACACTCAATGTGGGCCAGTTGGGCGAACCCTCGGGCACAAAACCCAAGCGCACATTCTCGCGTCGAAACATCATTCTGTATGGCACGCTGATTGTCATCGCGATGTATTATCTGCTGCCCCTTTATGTGATGGTGGTAACCTCGTTGAAGGGCATGCCGGAAATTCGGCTGGGCAACATATTTGCACCGCCGGTCGAGATTACATTTGAACCTTGGGCGAAAGCCTGGGCGACCGCCTGTACTGGCCTGAATTGCGACGGGCTTTCTCGAGGATTCTGGAATTCGGTTCAGATTACGATCCCATCGGTCATAATCTCCATCGCAATTGCGTCGGTGAACGGATATGCGCTGGCAAACTGGCGCTTCAAAGGCGCAGATGTGTTCTTCACCATCCTGATATTTGGCGCCTTCATTCCCTATCAGGTGATGCTCTATCCCATGGTGATATTGCTGCGTGAAATGGGCATCTACGGCACCCTGACAGGCCTTGTGATTGTTCACACCATATTTGGCATGCCCATTCTCACACTGCTGTTCAGAAATTACTTCACGTCGATCCCTGAGGAACTGTTCAAGGCAGCCCGAGTAGATGGCGCCGGCTTCTGGAGCATTTATCTCAAGATCATGCTGCCCATGAGCCTGCCGATCTTTGTGGTTGCCATGATCCTTCAGATCACCGGTATCTGGAACGATTTCCTGTTCGGCGTGGTCTATACAAAACCAGACATCTATCCGATGACCGTGCAACTCAACAATATCGTCAACTCGGTTCAGGGCGTGAAGGAATACAACGTCAATATGGCCGCTACGATTTTGACCGGACTGGTTCCGCTGACGGTCTATTTCATCTCTGGAAAACTTTTTGTCCGCGGCATCGCGGCTGGCGCTGTGAAGGGATAATCCATGGCCAACGTTTCAGTTAAAAACCTTGTCCTGAACTTTGGATCCGTCGAGGTTCTGCGCGATCTGAATATCGAGATCCCATCAGGAGAATTCCTGGTATTGCTCGGTGCATCGGGTTGCGGCAAGTCAACATTGCTCAACTGCATCGCAGGACTGCTCGATATCACCGAGGGGCAGATCTTCATCGGCGACAAAAATGTCACCTGGAGCGAACCCAAGGACCGGGACATCGGCATGGTGTTTCAATCCTATGCGCTCTATCCGCAAATGACCGTTGAAGGAAACCTGTCATTTGGTCTTAAGAACGCCGGGCTTGGAAAGCAGGACATTGAACAACGCATCGCCCGTGCTGCCGAGATCCTTCAGATCGAACCTCTTTTGAAACGCAAGCCGTCGGCTCTTTCCGGCGGACAGCGCCAACGAGTTGCTATCGGTCGGGCATTGGTGCGCGATGTCGATGTGTTCCTGTTTGACGAACCACTGTCGAACCTCGATGCAAAACTGCGCGCCGACTTGCGGGTGGAGATCAAGCGTCTGCACCAAACACTCAAAAACACCATGATCTACGTGACGCATGACCAGATCGAAGCCATGACCCTGGCAGATCGCATTGCCATCATGAAACAGGGAATCGTGCAGCAGCTCGATACGCCTTATGCAATTTACAACAGCCCGGTCAACAAATACGTGGCAGGCTTCATCGGTTCGCCTGAAATGAATTTCTTTGACGGAAAACTGGCCGGTGCAAAAGCTGACGGATTCGAAGTTGAAGGCAAGAAGATCAGTCTGAAGGGTTATGATTTTGCGGATGCGCCGCGCCAGGCAGGTCAGGGTGCATGCCTTGGTGTGCGTCCCGAACAAGTTGTAGTGGGCAGTGCCGCTAAGGCAATGCCGGTCAAGGCAAAAGCAACAGTTGAACTGGTTGAACCCATGGGAGCCGACACGCTCGTATGGTCGAATTTTGCCGGCAAGCCTTTCCGCTTTCTGATGGAGGGCACTGCACAAATCGGCATTGGCGACAAACTCGACATTGGGTTTGATCCCGCAAAAGCAAATCTATTCGACGCAGAAACAGAACTGCGCCTCTAATCACAGAATGGACTTTTCATGACTGAATTCTCCTATCAGCTTTACAGCTCGCGCAATTTCGGACCCATTGACGACACATTGGCCATGCTGGCCCAGATCGGCTACAGCCAGGTCGAAGGCTATGGCGCCCTGTTCACCAATGCAGATGATGCAGCAGAGTTGGCTGGCAAAATCGCCGCCAATGGACTGTCTATGCCAACAGCTCACTTTGGTTTGCAAATGCTGGAGGAGACTCCAGATGATGCACTGGCTATCGCAAAGGCGCTTAACCTAAAGGCTGTCTACGTACCGCATTTGAAAGTCGAAGAACGGCCCACCGATGCTGCCGGTTGGCAGGCCATGGGCGCTCGCGTTCAAAAAGCCCTCGCCCCGATGGCAGATATCGGCATCGATATCGGGTGGCACAACCATGAGTTTGAGATCAAGGACGCCGGCAATGGCCAGACGGTGCTTGATGCATTGCTTGAGGGCGGCCCGGACCTCAAACTCGAGCTTGACCTGGCTTGGGTGTTTGTGGGCGGCGCAGATCCGGTCGAATACATCAAGAAATATGCCGACAAGCTTTCAACCGTGCACATCAAAGACCGCGCGCCCGATGGCGAAAACGCTGATGAAGACGGCTGGGCTGATGTCGGCGACGGCGTGATGGACTGGCCAGCAATCAAGCAGGCCCTGGATGGCACCAGCAACAAATATTTTGCCCTGGAGCACGATAATCCCAGTGATGATAAGCGGTTTGCATCCCGCAGTTTTGAGACTGTAAGCAAAGTCTGGAACAGTTAGTATGAGCAAACTTGGTATTGGCATCATCGGATGCGGAAACATTTCGGCTGCCTATCTACGGCTGGCGCCCTTGTTCAAATCTTTGGACATGCGTGCGGTTGCCGACCTGAACCTTGACGCTGCAAAAGCCCGCGCTCAAGAGTTTGGTGTGCGCGCATCCAGCGTCGATGATTTGTTGTCCGCTGACGATATCGACATCATCGTCAATCTGACGATCCCGGACGCGCACTTTGCCGTCACCAAATCCATTCTCGAAGCCGGCAAGCACGCCTATTCGGAAAAACCGGTCGTACTGACCTTTGATGAAGGCAAGGAGCTATCTGCTCTCTCCAAGGCAAAGAACCTGCGTATCGGTTCTGCGCCCGACACCTTCCTGGGCGGGGCGCATCAACAGGCACGCAGCTTGATTGATGAAGGCGCGGTCGGCAAAATCATTGCAGGCACTTGCCACGTCATGGGCCATGGCATGGAGAGCTGGCACCCCAATCCGGACTTCTTCTACCAACCCGGCGCCGGCCCGATACTGGATATTGGACCCTATTATGTAACCAACCTGGTACAGTTGATTGGCCCGGTTGACCGCGTGATATCACTGGCAACAACCACGTTCAAGGAAAGAACCATCACTTCCGAACCGAGAAAAGGCGAGAAGGTACCGGTCAATACGCCAACCAACATTCATGCGTTGCTGCATTTCAAGAACGGCGCCACCATCACGCTTTCTGCAAGTTGGGATATCTGGGCACACCGTCATGCCAATATGGAACTATACGGCACGGATGGC
>JAHEJF010000177.1 GCA_024639025.1 Ahrensia sp.
TTTTGGCGGTGCCTATGCAGTTCTGGCCTATGTGGGCCAGCAAGCAGTCGAGCTATATGGCTGGTTGACGCCTGACGATATGCTCAAAGGGTTGGGGCTCGCTGAAACCACGCTTGGACCGCTGGTCCTGGTGCTGGTGTTTGTCGGCTATCTGGGTGGCGCGGCGAGTATGCCGGGACTGGCTCATGCAGGCGGCTTGTTGGGTGGCCTGATTGCAGCGTTTTTCACATTCGTGCCTTGCTTTTTGTGGATCTTTGCCGGCGCACCGCACATGGAACGTTTGCGGCACCTTTCATGGCTGACGGCCAGCCTTGCAGCGGTGACAGCCACGGTCGTGGGTGTGATTGCCAATCTTGCAGTTTGGTTTGGTCTTAATGTGCTGTTCGGGGAATTGGGCAACACCCGATTGGGGCCGCTCGAAATACCGACCATTGATCCCGGTCAATTCGACTGGGCAGCAGCGGCAATCGCCGTGACGAGCGGGATTGCCCTATTGCGTTACAAGGTCAATTTGCTGATTGTGCTGGCCAGTTGCGGACTCGTCGGCGCTTTGGTGTCTGCCACGCTTTGATGGAATTGGTTTTAGTCGAACAGGCTTGAGACTGATTGCTCGTGCGCGGTGCGGGCGATTGCTTCGCCGATCAGGTCGGTGATTGAAATTACCCTGATATTTGGAGTCGCTTTCACATCGGGCGTCGGCTGAATGGAATCGGTGATGACCAGTTCCTTGAGTGCTGAATTGGCAATGCGATCGGTCGCCGCGCCGGACAACACGCCATGGGTGATGTAGGCGGTTACGCTTTTTGCGCCCTGGTTCATGATGGCGTCGGCCGCGTTGCACAGCGTGCCGCCTGAATCGATTATGTCGTCGATCAGAAAACAGTGTTTGCCGGAGACGTCACCGATAACATTCATGACTTCTGATTCACCCGGTCGGTCGCGGCGCTTGTCGACGATTGCAAGCAGCGTGTCATCCAGTCTCTTTGCCAGTGAACGGGCACGAACCACGCCGCCGACATCGGGCGAGACGATCATCACGTCCTGCAGATTCTTGTATTTTGCCTTGATGTCGCGCGCCATCACCGGCACGGCATAAAGGTTGTCGGTGGGGATATCGAAAAAGCCCTGGATTTGCCCGGCATGAAGATCAAGGGTCAAGACGCGGTCGGCGCCTGCTTCGGTAATCAGATTGGCTACAAGCTTGGCGGAGATGGGTGTGCGTCCTTGGGCGCGCCGGTCCTGGCGTGCGTAGCCAAAATAGGGCAGCACGGCGGTAATGCGCCGCGCCGAGGAACGCCGGAAGGCGTCGACCATGATCAGCAGTTCCATCATGTGGTCATTGGCCGGTCTTGAGGTGGATTGCAGAATGAAGATATCTTCGCCGCGGACATTTTCCTGAATCTCGACGAAAATCTCGTCGTCGGCGAAGCGACGAACATTGGCTCGGCCGACGCTCATTCCCAGATATTTTGCGACAGATTCGGCAAGCTGCCGGTTGGAATTGCCAGCAAAGAGTTTCATGCCTTGTCGCCTCGCGGTGCGCAGTTTGGTCCGGTTGACGGCGTTTTAGCGACCATGGGCCAAGATGCAATAGATGTGATGTGATTCAATCATCGATTCGGTGGATTAGTTGTGATTCCTGTCGAATGCTTCGCATCAGCCCTGCGCGGCACCGCGCCAGCTCGCATATTGGCTCAAAACCGTATCGGCAATTTTTTCCATTGTTGCAGCGGGTACAGCCGCCCAGGGATCGCTGGCAGCACCAACGATTTTCTCTTCCCCCTGAATGCGATGAACTCTTTGACCTTGCGGGGTGAATACGTCCCAGACATGGATCACCGTGATCGTGCCAGATTCCGAGAGGGCAGAGAAATACCCCCGGATCTCATGATTGATCGTAATCGATGATGAAGGTTCAAGCTTTATGCCGCTGAGCGGTGCTGCTGAAGACAATCGACGCGACAGCGCGGTCACATTGGTGACCGGTGCGCCCACCACGGGTGCAAAATAAACAGTGGCAATCAAATCTGCCGGTGCAATCGATGCCGTTTGCGGCTGTGTCGGCTCTTGCGTTTGTGCTGTTACCTGACCGGAGTCAGGTGGCGTTGCCGCCTGGCTCTCGGGTTGTTCGACACCCAATGTGGGATCTGTCGAATTACAAGCGCCCAGAGCGAGCAAGAGCCCGCCCATGACCAACAGACGCCGCCAATAGTTGTTTTTGCCATTGCGCATATGTTGCCTCAACCACCCCTGATTATGCTGGAGCCTAACGCCAGAAGCAGCCAAATCAAGGCTGGTTATTGATAATCACGGATTTCTGGAGGGTTTGTGTTCGGCAAATTCATTCGCTGCCTTGTCCCAAACAGAAAAGATATGGCCTAAGCCAGCGCGATAGCCGACATTTGGCGGCCGTAGTCGGGTTCGTTGCGATGCGTTGTGCGCCGATAGGAAAAAAAGTTATTCTCGTCCGCATAGGTGCACTCACCGGATTTGTGCGCCTGTACGCCGGCGCTTTCAAGCCGGCCCAGAATGAACCCCTGCAGGTCGAAGCGATAGTGGGCAGGCTTGAGCGCTTTGACAAAGAAGCGCTTATAGGCATCATCGTGACTGCGGAACCGCTCCTTGAATTCAGCGCCGATCTCATAGTTTTTTTGGCTAATGCAGGGTCCCAATACTGCAATAATTTCAGACCTTTGCGCGCCAAGATCAACCATGGCATCCACGGTATTTTCAACAATGCCTGTCAGCGCGCCCTGCCATCCGGCATGGCAGGCACCGATGATTTTCCTGCCCTTATCTGCAAAAAGAATGGGGCCGCAGTCTGCCGTCAAAATGGCGAGCCCCATGCCGGGCCGGTCGGTAACCAGTCCGTCGGCCTCCGGACGATTTTCTTCCATTGGTCCGGTGACTTTGATGACTTTGGCAGAGTGGATCTGATAGCAGCCTGCCACATTGGCGGGTTCAACGCCCAGATCAAGCGCAATGCGGCGGCGGTTTTCGAGCACCAGCGCACGATCGTCTTTTGACCCAAGACCTGCATTGAGCGTGCCATACAGGCCGGTCGATACACCGCCCTGCCGAGTATAAAACCCATGCGCAATACCATCGGGCCGCATTGCCGAGAGTGCTGGCGCTGAGATGGAGGACAGGTTTTGTGTCGATGTCTGGTTCATCATGGCTTGAAATAGTTGGATCGCTATTGGCAAGTCAACCGTCAGTCTCTTGCACCTTCGCAGGGGTAAACGGGGCAGGTGGGATCGTGGGCGTGTCGGACAGGCACATTACCTTGAACAATTGACCCATCTGGTCATGTCCACTGCCGGCGAGACGATTGACATCCTGCGTGATTTTTTGGCGGGTTTTGTCATCCTTGTCGGCGCCCAGCGCGCCGGCTCGCTCAAGCAGGCCAAGCCCAAGAAGAAATTCGGCTTGCGTGACGATATCGCTCGCCTTGGCGCCGCCCGCTGCGGCGGCAATCTGAAGCGCCTGAAAGTCGACATGGCTGGTTAAATCTGCCTGACCCGGATGGGCAAATATTTGCTCATATTTATGCCTTCTGACAGCCTGCAGTGTATCGCCCACGGCCGAATGGGCGTGCCCGTAATCAAAGATCAAAGCAAATCCACGATGGGCCTGGATATGTTCGGCCATCTGCTGGCAGAGCGCCTCGCGGGCTGGCGCATACTCAAACACGGTACCATCGGGGGCCGTAGCAGCGTCCAACGGCAGCAATGAATTGTCGATGCTTGCCGAACCAATGGCCATCGCCAGTTCATTACTGTCGTCCAGCCCCACCATGCGCTCGAGCCAACCATGCCCGGTTTTGACAAATTGTCGGGCGGGCAGGGCGTCAAACAGCTCATTGGCAATAAACAGGGTCGGTGCGCCTTTCAGCTCAGCGATGTTTTCGATCCAGTCTATCCGATCGGTGAGCGATCCCAATACCTGCGCCTGCGCATCCGCTAATCGCGCGCTTTTTTCGACCAACAGGATTTGTGAATCATCCAGCATGGCGGGTGCCAGCTTGGACAATGTCGATGTGATATCGCGCATCCAGGTGCCGCGACCGGGACCGATCTCGCACAGATTAAAGCTAGGCGGTGAACCGATCGCCTGCCACGCCTGAACCAGCCAGGCGGCGGTCAATTCGCCGAACATCTGGCTAACGTCGGGCGCAGTGATGAAATCGCCGTCAGCGCCAAATGGTTGCTCGCCCACATAATATCCATGCTCGGGGTGAA
Source organism: Ahrensia sp. (assembly GCA_024639025.1). GTDB lineage: Bacteria > Pseudomonadota > Alphaproteobacteria > Rhizobiales > Rhizobiaceae > Ahrensia. Next base: position 4,242 of record JAHEJF010000177.1, read on the forward strand.
ACAGGCACAATGCCATGTAATCGGCGATGCTGAGCGGTCCCTCGATGCCGATGCGCCGTATCAGGTGCTGCTTAAGTGGCGTCATTGAATTCTTCGTCGCGATCGTAAAATGTAACCTCCCGTGCGCTCAGGATCAGTGCGATTCCCACAACGATCATCGGGACTGACAGCACCATGCCCATGGTCAGCCAGCCGCCCGCAAGATACCCGATATGTGCATCGGGTTCGCGGAAAAATTCTACAAATGTCCGTGCCGTTCCATAACCAGCCACAAACAGGCCGGTGACGAAGCGGGGTTTGCGCAAAACCCCATGGCGATAGATGGCAAAGGCCATGATGATCAGCAGCACCAGCCCTTCCAGTGCCGCTTCATAGAGTTGGCTCGGGTGCCTGCCGATATAACCACCGGTCGGAAACTGCACAGCCCAGGGCACGTCGCTGGCCCGACCCCACAATTCGCCATTGATGAAATTGGCCAGCCGGCCCAATCCGATGCCGATCGGAACCACGGCAGCGATGATGTCAAACAAGCTCCAGACAGGGATCTTATTTTTTATCGCGAACAAGATCATCGCCAAGGTCACGCCCAAGAAGCCACCATGGAAGGACATGCCGCCCTCCCAAACGCGAACAATGGATGACGGTTCAGCCAAAAAGCCGTCAAAGTCATAAAAGAGCACATAACCCAATCGACCACCCAGAACCGTGCCTATTGTGGCCCACAGAACAAAGTCATCCAGATCGACTGCCGAGATGGGTGCACGTGCGCCCCAGAGGGTCTCATTGGAAACCAGGCGGCGGGCATACCACCAACCCAGCAAGATGCCGACAATATAGCTGAGCGAATACCAGCGGATAGCAAACGGGCCGACCTGAAGCAGGACCGGGTCAATATTCGGAAATGCGATTGCCA
>JAHEJF010000178.1 GCA_024639025.1 Ahrensia sp.
TTTGCGTTCGCGTCGGTCATCTGCCTTGTCGAGCATCGATCTGAATGTCAGCATCTCGCCGAAAACCGAAGCTGTTTCAGCCAATGTTAAGGGAGTTGACGCCATCAACGTACCCTGCTCGCCGGCCAACACCTGATGCACACCATGACCAAGTTCATGTGCCAATGTCATTACATCGCGGGGCTTGCCCAGATAATTGAGCAAGACATAGGGATGCGCTGAAGGGACGGTCGGATGGGCAAATGCGCCAGGAGCCTTGCCCTCGCGCGCCGGTGCATCAATCCAACTTTTATCAAAGAATTTGCGTGCAATATCAGCCATTTCCGGCAGGAATCCATGATAGGCAGAAAGAACCGTGTTCTTGGCATCGTGCCAGCCAACCAATGTATCAGGTGTTTCCAGCAAGGGCGCGTTGCGATCCCAGGCTTGCAATTTGTCCATGCCAAGCCACTTGGCTTTCATGGCATAATAACGGTGAGAGATGCGCGGATAGCTTTCGCGCACAGCTGCTACAAGCGCATCAACAACCTCGCGCTCAACACGGTTGTCCAGATGGCGACTGTCAGCAACATCCTCAAAACCACGCCAGCGATCGGATATTTCCTTGTCCTTGGCCAACGTGTTGGTGATCAACGCGAAAGTACGGATGTTCTCATCGAAGACCGTCGCAATCGATTTGAACGCTTTGGCACGTGTTTCCTGATCAGCGTCCTGTAACTGGTTGAAGGCGCGTTCCAACGGCAGAGCTTCTCCATCAATATCGAAGCGTAGTCCATTGGTGGTCTCGTCAAACAGGCGATTGAACGCACTGCGACCGGTGAGCGCCTTTTCATGAAACAATTGCTCTACACGATCCTCCAACTGGTAAGGCTTGTCTTTGCGCAAATCCTCAAGCCATGGACGATAATGGTCGGCAAGCGCATCAGCAGCCAACGCATTTTGCAACACATCGTCTTCAAGCAGGTTGAGTTCCAAACCAAAAAACAGCAAATGTGAACTCGCATCGGTAAGCTTTTGCTGGGCGTCACCATAGAACTTGACCCGTTGGGGATCGGAAGTATCACCCGAATAGAGTAGACCAGCGTAAGAGCCGATCCGACCCATCATTTCCTGAATTTCCTCAAAGGATTTGACAGCTTCGCCCAACCGACCGTTGGTCGCTGCAACACCCAGCTTACCCTTCCATGCATCTTCGAACTTTTCGCACTGCTCCTGCATATTGGTCAGATCGGAAACCAGTTCCGGCGCATCAATCGATGTGTAGAGATCCTCAAGCTGCCATTCAGGCAAAACTGATTCATCGAGCGTGGGCGCGGTAGACTCTGTTGGCGCCGAGACACGGCCCTGGGATGTCGGGTTTTCAGCTTCGATATGTTTAGAGGGCATTCTTTGTTCCAATTGACGATGGTGTGGGCGGGAAAGCTACAATTTTAATGTTTTGTTTAGCATTGTATTTAGCTGCATGTGCCAAATTGGCTCTTCAGCTTACGCATGTGTATTCAGGAATTTAAGGCGCGAAATTGTCAACACAAGACATGAAATCAACCATTTTGGTCGTCGACGATGACCCGGTTCAACGCCGCCTTCTTCAAGCATCGGTCGAAAAGCTGGGCTATCAGGCACTTTGTTGCTCCGATGGTGAAGCTGCATTGGTGGCGTTGAACGACGATAAATCTTCTTCCATAGCTGCTATCGTACTTGATCTGATGATGCCAGGCCTCGATGGATTGGGCGTTTTGCGGCACATGGAAGAACACGCCATGACCATACCGGCAATAGTTCAAACTGCACAGGGCAGTCTGGATGCTGCCATCAGCGCCATGCGAGCCGGTGCATTTGATTTTGTCGTGAAACCCGTTTCACCCGAGCGTCTGAAATCGTCACTGACTGACGCGCTGAAAGTTGCTGAACTCAAGCAAAAACCGGCAAGAAAATCAGTGGAGGCTGTATTCAATTCGCCTGCACGCAGCCAAATGATTGCGTCGACCGACACAATGAACCGGGTTTCGGTACTGATCGATCGCGCCGCACAATCCGACATTCCCGTGCTGATCGAAGGTGAATCAGGAACCGGCAAGGAATTGGTGGCGCAAACTATCCAATCGCGCGGTGAGCGCGCCAAGAAACCCATGGTGGTGGTAAACTGTGGCGCTATACCCGACAATCTGGTCGAAAGTATTCTGTTTGGCCACGAAAAAGGTGCGTTTACCGGCGCAACAGAAAAGCATGTCGGTAAATTCGTTGAAGCCGATGGCGGTACGCTATTCCTCGATGAAATTGGCGAATTGCCGCTGAGCGCGCAAGTAAAACTCCTGCGCGCCATTCAGCAGGGTGACATTGAGCCAGTCGGTGCAAGTCAAAGCCGAAAGGTTGATATCAGACTGATTTCTGCGACCAACCGTGATCTGATTGCCGCCGTACGCGAAGGCCGCTTCCGCGAAGATCTTTATTATCGCTTGAACGTTTTCCCCATTTTGGTTCCACCCCTGCGCAATCGTAGAGGCGATATCGTTGATTTGGCCAAGCATTTCATGGAGCGCCATCACAATAGCGGCACGGATTTCTCGGCCAAGAGCTTTTCACCTGCTGCGCTGGACCTGCTGATGGCCTATGACTGGCCGGGCAATATCCGGCAGCTTGAAAACGCCATCTTCCGCGCCATGGTGCTGTGCGACAGCGACCAGTTGGGCGCTGGAGACTTTGCCCATATTGCGGCACAACTTGATCAAAACAAGCTCAGATCAGCAGAATCCGTCAACCCTGTGTTCGATGAAGTCAAACTGGCGCCGGATTACCCAATGGCGAACAACGCAGATGATTCCCGCGGCCAGTCTGAAGCTGAACCGAATGGCGAGCGACTGCCATTCCTGAATGGCAACGGGCATATTCATTCACTCGCTGAGATCGAGATGCTGGCCATCAAATCAGCCATTGCGCATTATGACGGTCAGATGAGCGAAGTCGCTCGCCGCCTGGGCATTGGCCGGTCGACCCTGTATCGCAAGCTCAAAGATTACGACATCGAGCCTGAAGCGATTGCACGCTAAAGCGTTTCTGTCTTCAACTGAACCGCTGGCACGGATCTGGGCATTAGAAACATTGGATAAATCTGGATACCGAGATTCCATCAAAGATCGACGTTGTCCAACAATCAATTGTAACGTTTTTCACTAATTCTTAACCGAAAAATTAACCTTTTGATAACCATATGTTGCAGTGATGCGATAATTGGTGAATTGGCCATGCTAATTCCTTATTTATAAAAGAGAAGATCACGGTTGGAGTTGAAATTCAGCATACTTCAACAAAATATGTGAGTGGGCTTGACCTTACCTGAATAAAATTTGATTTCTGTCAATGACAGAACGATAACAGGTGGTTAACCATAACAGGGTAGGCATAACGGGTGAGCCCTCAAAAGAGCAGTGCGTCTTGGTGAATATTGCAGATCAACATCGCCGTGCCTTTGACCAAAGCGCGAAAGCTTTGGTGCAGCGCGTGTTGTTGGCTTTCGGCATTGCCTTGTTCGTCGGTCTGTCGGTGACGTCAACCGCATCAGCTGAAACCCGCACGCTCAAGCTTTATTACATCCATACCAAGGAAAAGAAGGCCATCACCTACAAGCGCAATGGGAAGTATCTTTCCAAAGGCTTGAAGGAGATCAATCGCTTTCTGAGAGACTGGCGCCGGAACGAACCAACCAAAATGGATCCGCAGCTTCTGGACTTGGTCTGGGAAGCATACAAAATGAGCGGCGCTCGCGATTATATCCACGTCGTTTCGGCCTATCGCTCGCCGGTAACCAACGAGATGCTGCGCAAGACGCGGGGCGGTCAGGCCAAGAAAAGTCAACATACGCTCGGCAAGGCTATGGATTTCTATATCCCGGGCGTCAGGGTCAGCAAACTGCGTGAAATAGGTTTCAAGCTTGGCGGCGGCGGTGTCGGTTACTATCCGCGCTCCGGTGTGCCATTCGTTCATCTGGACACCGGCAATGTTCGCGCCTGGCCGCGCATGTCCCGTGCGGAGTTAAATCGGCTGTTTCCGAAGGGCAACACTGCGCACCTGCCAACCGATGGCAAGCCCCTGCCCGGCTACAAGCAGGCACTGGCAAAATATGAAGCACGCAAACGTGGCAGGTCGGTAACTGTAACCGGTGGTGGAAGCTCTAACCGCGGTTCCGCTTCCAGCGGCAGCAGCAGCCGTGGCAGCGGCAATCTGCTGGCCAAATTGTTCGGTGGTGGTCGCGACGAGGAAGAGGACAAGGCACAAACAGTTGTTGCATCGGCGCCTGCAAGAAAGTCTGCTCCCAAGGCAGCACCTGAACCTAAAAAGTCCCCAGGCACCCTCATCGCCAGCCTTCCCAAACGAAAATTGCCAATTCCCACAGCATCGCCACGCGCGCCATCAATTGCTGAAACGGTTCCCGTTCCGGTGACAGTGGCCGCAGCAGTTTTGCCAACACCAGACCCGATCACACAGCTCGAAGCAGCCAGTGCTCCGACAGTCGCCATCGACCAGATACCAGTGCCCGGCAAGCGTCCGGCCGTGCTGATCGCGCGGGCTGAAGTGCCAACTGATCGTCAATCTGCGCAAGAGCTCGAACAAGCAACGCTGGTGGCAAAAGCGCCCGAGGGCGCACAATCCGGCAATGATGCAATCGTCGCCGTTCTTAATGCTGACCAACCTGAATTGGCCGGGCAGCCGCCAACCCAGTTGGCTTATGTACCGCCAATTCCGCAAGCCGCGCCAGCGCGCCTTGTGCCTGCCACGCTGTCAGCTAGCCTGCCATCGCCAGAACCGCTGACCCGCGCCAGCACAGAGCTGCAACCGATCCAGGTCGCCTACACTCCGCCGGAGCGTGCGCTGCCCGGCGCGCCGACACCGCGCCCAGGCCTTGCTGCCGTCAAGAGCGGCAAATCAGGTCGTGTTCTTGAGCCGGTCACACAATCGCAGCTTGCAGCTTTGTCGCCCGAAATCAGCACAACACCAAAATCTGCGCGCCCAACGCGGGCCGATAATTTCTCAGTGGCATCAACCACCAAATCTTCGATTGTTCCGGTCGATGAGATTGATCAATCGCGCTTTGGTACTTGGACTACAACCAACCAGTTGATCGCCGAAAAGGGACGTGTAAGCGAAACGCC
>JAHEJF010000179.1 GCA_024639025.1 Ahrensia sp.
ATCACACATAAGCGTGAGGATAATTTATCTTTAAACTCTTTATATTTGCCCCAATTGACATAGAAGAGTCGGAAAATAGAATCCATAGCCAAAGGCGGTCGACCTGTGTTCAAGTCATTTTTCCCCCAACCAAAGATATTCTTTCTGTCCTTTGTGCTGTGGGCTGCAGTTGCGGTTTTCATTTGGTACGTCGTCGGTGCATCGACTTGGGGGCAAGCACTCTTTGGAGCAACGCCGCCCGATGCGCCGCCAGTTATCGGTCTTGGCCACTTCGTGACGCCGGAATTCCTTTGGTTCTATGTTTATTACCTGGTTTTCAATATTCCATTTATCGGCTACTGGCACTGGCGAGCTAAACATCCCTGGGAACTCTGGTCCGTAGCGGGCGCTTCGGTGATCCTGTTTGTCACCTACTTTAATGTGCAGGTTTCGGTGGCCATCAACAATTGGCGTAGACCGTTCTTTGACATGGTACAGAACGCTTTGGCCGAAAACCCTGATCCTGTGGTGTCTGTCGGAGATTTGTTTGAGCTGATTTGGATATTTGCCCAACTCGCTTTCATGTTTATCGCTGTGATTGTGGTGTTTCGCTATTTTGTCAGCCATTGGATATTCCGCTGGCGCAATGCAATGAACAATTATTACATGGAGCGCTGGAAACAGGTCCGGCATATCGAAGGTGCCTCTCAGCGTGTCCAGGAAGATACCATGCGCTTTGCAGGCATCATGGAAGGCCTGGGTGTTTCAGCCATTGATGCAGTCATGACCTTGATTGCGTTTCTGCCCATTTTGTGGGGATTGTCGCAATATGTGCCAGAGGTTCCGTTTTTCGGCGCCGTACCACAGGCCCTGGTTTGGGCGGCGATTTTGTGGTCCGTCTTCGGTACTGTCTTGCTGGCAATTGCCGGAATCCGCCTGCCTGGACTTGAGTTCAAAAACCAGCGTGTGGAAGCAGCCTATCGAAAAGAACTGGTTTACGGAGAGGATGATCACGATCGGGCTCAGGCATTCTCGGTAGCAAACCTGTTCAACGATGTCAGACGCAACTATTTCAGGCTCTATCTCGAATATATGTATTTCAACGTCTTCCGGTTCGCCTACCTCCAGGCGGATGGAATCTTCGGCTATGTGCTACTCATTCCAAGCATCATTGCAGGTGCGGCCATCGGATTTACTTTTGGTATCCTGCAGCAGATCCTGACTGCCTTTAGCCAGGTGTCCAATTCATTCCAGTATCTGGTCAATTCGTGGCCGACGATTGTTGAACTGCTCTCCATTCACAAACGCCTGAAAACATTTGAGGCAGCGATCAATGAAGAGGATCTGCCCGATATCGACAAGGAGTGGCTGGATACCCATGGGACGACCAGCATCAGAGACATCGACGATCCGGAAGTGGAGTCCATCGGTCCCGGGGTTTGATAGCGCCGGTATCGTTTGGAGCTATTTTGGCTGCACCTGTCAGGCTGATGCGCAGCCAACGCAGCGCTCAGCCATGGGGTCAATGGCCAGGCGACCGTCCGGGATTTCATCGCCGCACTCTTCGCAATAGCCGTATTCGTCCTCGGCTATTCGGCGCTCTGCCATCTCGATGCGGACCAGATCATGGGCGCGCTTTCGCTCAGTTGCTTGCGCCATTGCCTGTTGCTGCATGGCATCCATCCTTGACAAGCGACCGACCGAGTTCTGATCCAGTTCGACAGGTGCGCGCATTTCTGCGCTCACTGAAGACAGGTTTTCCAACTCAGATCTGATAGCCGCCAACCGGGCTTTTGCCTTTTCAACATCGATCGCCATGATACAAGGCTAAGAACAACAATTGGTAATGGCAAGGCAATCATGATCTGGCTCATCATTGGACTTATTCTGTTTCTGGGCATGCATTCGGTGCGTATGGCCCTTCCTGGCCTCCGCGAAGTGCTCTGGCAAGCCTGGGGCGAAAACGCATGGAAAGGCATCTACTCTCTTGTATCGCTACTCGGCATTATCCTCGTGGTCTGGGGATTTGGCCTGACGCGGGAACAAGGTGTCCAAGTGTATGATCCGCCGAGTTGGGGGCTCCACGTTACCCTGTTTTTGATGTTTATTTCCTTTTCGCTGCTGCCATTCAACATGCGCTCCTCTCGTTTAAGGCCCCTGATCAAAAATCCTTTCCTGCTGGCGGTTGCCCTGTGGTCGATCGGGCATCTTCTGGCCAATGGTGATCTTGCCTCGGTCCTGCTTTTTGGATCCTTTTTGCTCTGGACCATCGCAAACAGGCTTTCCCTCACGCGTCGGCCAGATGTGGCACCCGCCGCTGTGCCACTGGTACAAGACATTGTTGCCGTTGGAGCGGCTTGGTTGATCTATCTGCTGTTCTTGTTCGTGCTGCATGAATGGTTGTTTGGTGTGGCGCCGGTGGCAGTGTAGAGAAATCACCAATTCAACGGGATTCCCCCTTACATTCGTCAACGTTTGCCGCTAAACGCGGGTCAATAAATGAGAAGGTGCAAAAATGTCTGACGACAGTTTTATCCGGGAAGTCGAGGAAGAGCTTCGATCTGATCGGCTCAAAAGCTTCTGGGAGCGATTTGGTACAATTATCATTGGTGGCGCTGTTTTGCTTATTGCAGCGACCGCAGCGACCCGATTTTATGACTACTACACGACCAGTCAGGCTAATGACTCGGGCGACAAATTCCTTGTCGCGCTCAATCTGGCCAATGAGGGTAAGAACGAAGAAGCACTGACCGCATTGCAGGATCTCGAGCAAAATGGTTATGGCCAGTATCCTGTTCTGGCAAGGATGCGCGCTGCGACGGTATTGGCCGAAGAAGGAAAAGTTGATGAGGCAGCTGCCGCATTCGACGCGATTGGTGCAGACAGTTCTGTGCCGCCTGCAATCAGGGACATGGCAAAAATTCGATCCGGTTATGTGCTTGTCGATAATGCGGAATACACAGAGGTTGCCCGTCGGGTCGAAGCGCTTTCAGCGCCGGACAACACAATGCGACATGCGGCGAGAGAAATCATGGGTCTGGCCGCTTGGCGCAGCGAACGCTACGAAGACGCCCAAAGGTTCTTCACTGAGATATCAAATGATGAATCTACGCCATCAGGCATGGGCGAAAGAGCACGGATCATGTTGGAGCTGATTACTGCTTCCGGCAAGGTGGCCTCGGGGTGAGCTTTGCAGTCGCGATCGTCGGACGACCAAATGTCGGCAAATCCACTCTTTTCAACCGGCTCGTAGGCAAAAAGATTGCCATCGTGCACGATCAACCCGGTGTGACCCGCGATCGCCGTCGCCATGATGCGCGACTGTTTGATCTTGAGTTCGAGGTTATCGACACAGCCGGACTGGAAGAGGGCAAGGCCGAAACCTTACCAGGCCGGATGCGCGAACAGACACTGGTGGCCGTCGAGGAAGCAGACATGGTGCTGTTTCTGATTGATGCCAAATGGGGTCTGACTTCCGACGACAAGACTTTTGCCGACATTTTGCGCCGCGCCAACAAACCGGTGGTCCTGGTCGCCAACAAGTCTGAGGCAAGGAATTCAGACAGCGGGTATTACGAAAGTTATCGGTTGGGTCTGGGCGATCCTGTGCCCATTTCAGCCGAACACGGTGAAGGCATGACAGATTTGCGTCAGGCAATCGTGGATGCGGTCGGTGAGGATGTTGCCTATGCCGAAGGTGGTCAGACCGTTGAGGCGCGCGTCAATGTCACGGTGCATGACGATGAATTTGAAGACGATGATTTTGAGCCCGAATACGACGACACCAAGCCGATGCAGATTGCCATCGTTGGCCGCCCGAACGCAGGAAAGAGCACTCTGATCAATCAGATGATTGGCCAGGAACGCTTGCTCACAGGACCTGAAGCTGGAATCACCCGCGACTCCATTTCGGTAGATTGGGAGTGGGAAGGGCGCAAGATCCGCTTGTTCGATACTGCCGGGATGCGGCGCAAATCAAAGGTACAAGAGAAACTCGAGAAAATGTCGGTTGGCGACAGCCTACGTGCCATCAGATTTGCCGAAGTGGTTGTGGTTGTTTTTGATGCCACCATTTCCTTTGAGAAACAGGACCTGCAGATCGTTGATCTTATTGCGCGGGAGGGCCGGGCGCCTGTGATCGCCTTCAACAAATGGGATCTGGTTGAAAACCGTCAGGAAGTTCTGGCAGACTTGCGGGAAAAAACCACCCGGCTCCTGCCACAGATTCGCGGCGTGCGTGCTGTTCCCGTGTCCGGACAAACAGGTGTGGGTGTCGACAAACTCATGCGCGAAATAGTCGAAACGCACAAAGTCTGGAACAAGCGCATATCAACCGCCCGGCTCAATCGATGGCTGGAAATGGTCGTTGCTCACCATCCTCCGCCAGCGGTGCGCGGCAGGCGGCTCAAGCTCAAATACATGACTCAGGCCAAAACACGCCCGCCAGGTTTTGTCATCTCGTGCACACGGCCAGACGCCGTGCCGGACAGCTACCAAAGATATTTGGTCAATGCGCTACGCGAAGACTTTGCGATACCGGGTGTTCCCGTACGCATGATGCTGCGCGCAAGTGAAAATCCTTTTGCCAGCCGGGCCAAACGCAAGCATTGATTAGGCTTGAACCTTACACGCACAACGATCGTGATATTGCCTCGCAAGTCAGCAAGAATTCAGGATTTAACCAATATTTTTAAGGTTACCTGCTAACCGCAATCTTCAATTGCGATGGCTGACCCCTGACTTTCGTAGTATTTTCTCAGTCTGGTCTAGCATTGACATGGACTCGGGCGGCGGGAAATGAACGATGAGCGCACACCTATGAATATTCTCACAGCAACATTGATGAAACGCATGGCATTGCTGTTCGTTGCCGGTTTAATTGGGCTGGCGGCCATTCTCTATGGTTATCGTCTGGGATATGACCTGCTGGAAAAATACCCTCCGGATTGGTCAGTATTTGGAATTTCAAAAGCGGTTGCATTGTTGATTGCAACCTGGATGTCCTACAGAGCTTTGCGCCCCGAAATAGATATTGAAAACCCAATGAACTGGCACGAGTTGCCGCCGGGATCGCTTTCCATTGGCGTATCCATTCTGCTTGCATCGGCGGCAGCCGTACTGCTCGTACCTGATCAGATATCGGGCTTTGTCCGCGAAACAGAGCCGG
>JAHEJF010000180.1 GCA_024639025.1 Ahrensia sp.
AAGGCGTCGAAATTGGCAATGGCTTTGAGGCCGCGCGCATTACCGGGCCTGAAAATGCCGACGAAATGCGCATGGGCGAAGATGGCAGACCGATATTTCTATCCAATAATGCCGGTGGTGTTTTGGGTGGAATCTCGACTGGCGAACCGGTCGTGGCGCGGTTTGCGATCAAACCAACGTCTTCGATGCTGACCCCCACCAAATCTGTGAACTCCGATGGTGAGGAAGTCGAGGTCGTGACTAAAGGCCGTCATGATCCTTGTGTTGGGATCCGTGCGGTTCCAATTGGTGAAGCCATGGTCGCGTGTGCAATCGCTGATCATTATCTGCGTCACCGCGGCCAAACCGGTCGTGGGTAGGAACAAGTATGAGCATCGAGTTTCTGATTACGTCGCTCATTGTTGTGCTTCTTCCGGCCGTAGGTGTCATCTACACCCTGGCGATTGGACTTGGACGCGGTTTTAGAGCTGCGAGTGTTGCTGCCTTTGGTTGCACAATGGGTATCATTCCCAGTATTTTTACCAGTGTGGTGGGGCTTGCTGCACTGCTTCACGCAAACGCAGTTTTGCCAGCGCGTTTGCCCTGCTTGGTGGGCGTCTTGCAATTTCGGAGCAATAGCTAATGGCTTTTGATCAAGCAAAAGTGGTTGAGGCCATCCGCGCCTTTGAACGTGGTGAAGTGGTTGTCGTCATGGATGATGATGGTCGCGAAAACGAAGGTGACCTGATTTGTGCAGCGGTTCATACCACCCCGGAGATCATGGCCCTGATGGTGCGGCACACATCGGGCATTATTTGTGCGCCAATGACAGGCGAGCAAGCCAACCGGCTCAACCTCGCGCCCATGGTTGCCAACAATGACGCGCCCCACGCAACGGCATTTACTGTATCTGTGGATTACAAACACGGAACAACAACCGGCATTTCCGCCGATGACCGGACGCTGACGGTGCGCAATCTGGCCAATCCAAACGCTGGCGCTGTCGATTTTGTCCGCCCTGGTCATGTCTTTCCGCTGGTTGCGCGGGAAGGAGGCGTTCTGATGCGTTCAGGACATACCGAAGCAGCTGTTGATCTGTGCAATTTGGCGGGTTTGCCTCCTGTTGGCGTGATTGGCGAGTTGGTGAACGACGATGGCACTGTCATGCGCGGTCCGGATGTTTCGGCTTTTGCAAATCAGCATGGATTCAAGGAAGTTTCGGTTGCCGATCTGATTGCCTATCGTCAGCGCAAGGAAACCTTGATTGAACAGGTCGGCACTGAGGCGGTGACCATCGCAGCGGGCCCTGCCGTCGCGCATACCTACACCCTGCCCTGGGATCCCATGCACCATCTGGCCATTATTGCCGGGGATATTCGTGATGGAAAAGACATTCCTGTCAGGCTGCATCTGGAAAGCGTGGTGGATGATGTGTTCGGCCCACAGCATGAACCGATCGAGATCCTGAAATCCATGATTGCTACTCATGGTCGGGGGGTCGTGGTTTATCTGCGCGAAGGCTCGGTGGGCGTGGGAAAAGGCGGTGGCCGGGAAGAGCATGCCGAAGCGCAAGATCGCCAGAACGAATGGCGCGAAATCGGACTGGGTGCACAGATACTGAAGGATTTGGGTATCGTTTCAATCAAACTCTACGCCTCACGAGAGCGGCGCTATATCGGCCTTGAGGGTTTTGGAATCGAGATTTCCAGTACCGAGATCATGGAGAGCTGATGTGCTGAGGTGCCTGATTTTTCTAGCACTCTGGCCCCTGCTCGCAGGCGCGGCTTGGGGACAAAGCATTGCCGTGGTTCCGACAGAAGGTGCCGTCCTGGCCATCGTGCAAACGCCGCGCGGCTCATTCGTGGAAACAGAGCGCGGAACATATTCAGTTACCGAGGGAGACTGTGAGGCGGGCGTCTGCCTGAATCCGGATGTTATTCGTGGATTGCCGCAACGGGCGCCAAACACAGCCCTGCCAGATGGGTTTGTTGGCACCTCACAACAAGGCGATATCCGTAAAGCATGGTATGGCCAACCAACGGACCGCTACGGCCATGGTGTGTTGGGTGACGCCATTGAAGGTGGTTCGCTGGTTGTCGAAGATGCAGGAGGAGGAATTCTGGAATTCACTCTCCCGGAAAGACAGGTGTTTGAGGACATTACACCGCGCATCCATGACCTAGACTTTGACGGTGCCAATGAAGTGGTAACAATTCGTGCCTCGCAAACCGGTGGTGCAGCAGTTGTGGTCTTCGGGATTCGCGATGGCGCGCTGGTCGAGATTGCCGCTTCGGCTGAGAACGGACAACGCAATCGTTGGCTAAATATTGCAGGTATTCTCCCGGAACCCGATCAACACAGATCGGCTATCTATTTCATTCGCACACCGCACATCAACGGACGATTGAATGCGCTGGTCGTCGGGCAAAACGCCATTGAGGATACCGATCTGAGAATGAACGACTTTTCAAATCATGTCATCGGTTCGCGTGTGCTTGATCTGAGTTCGTTTAAGGTGGGGAACAATCCTCAATTGTTCATCCCCTCCCAAGATCGCAGGTCGCTGCGGGAGGCCCTGGGCAGCAACCAGAAAATTGCGCTTCCAGGAAGAATTAACAAATCGGTAATTACACTCGATAAGAGTTTGGTAACTGCAACTGAAGATGGTCGATTGCTGGTCATATTTGATTAGTGCGCCTTGCACATTATGGTTACCAGGAGATTGCCATGATGTGGGATTTCAACATTGCAAAGGCTATTGGACTGGTGCTACGCACCTGGCCCTATTTGCTGCTCCGTCTCGTGTTCTTCGGCCTTTCAGCGTCAGTCCTTGTAGCGATAATTGCCAGCGCCGGTTTGCTCGGACACCGGTTCGGCCCTCAGATGACATCTTCCCTCACTGCGATGCAATCGGGCCTGTTAGGCGTGATCTTTGGCATACCCTTCGGCTTGTTTGTTGTTCGCCTTTTCCGTGAACACTCGCTTTTTCTTGTCAAAGCGGCGCATGTGGCGGTGATGGTGCGGTTGATGGACGGCAGATCGCTTGGCGGAAAAAGTCAATTGGCATTTGGTGCCGGAAGCGTCCGTGAGAAGTTCTCCCAACCAAGTGTCCTGTTCTCGCTTGACCAGTTGATCAATTGCGCGCTGAAACGAACAAGATCATGTTTAGGGCAAATGGGTGGTGCAGTGCCCGGCGTTGGCATGCTGGTCGGATTGGCTCGATCAATGGCAGAGATTTCGGTCAGCTTCATCGATGAGATCATTCTTGCGCACAATATGCGCACCAGAAAGCACAATGCTTGGGACAGCTCCGCCGACGCAATTGTGCTTTACACCCAAAACCGGAAAATCATGATCAAGAACGCAGCCTGGCTAACAATCTTCATGTTTGTTTTCGGAGGATTGATCACTTTTATGGCCATTGGCCCCATGATGCATCTGTTCGCTGATGTCAGCGGGCCAAGTTTCATCTATGCTTTGGTTTCATCAGTTGCCATTGCAATCGTGCTGATCGAAGTCGTGTTGGAACCCTTTGCAATTGCAGCTCTTTCAGAGGTCTTTTTCAAAGTGACAGATGGGCAGAACATAGAACCTGAACTTGAGCTCAAACTCGATCGGATTTCTGAACAGTTTGGTCTGTTGCGCGACCGGGCCGCGGAGAAGTCCACAAAAATTCTTCAACAAATGTGACCATTGATACGGCCAATCTTTGCCGGATGTCATCTGCTTCATTGAGAGACAGATGAAGACGATGTTGGCAACCCGTGATCATAGAGAACGATGGAAATAATGTTGGCGCCCGCTACTCTGTCGCGCAATTTGATGTAACATGTGCCGATGGTTACCCGCTATTATGAGCACGCAGTTTTCAAAGAACACATCACGCCACCAGGGCACCCTGAGCGGATCGACAGATTGCGTGCTTTGGAGGCAGCCTTGACTGCCGAACAATTCAACGATCTTGAACGCATCCAGGCGCCTCAAGCCAACGATCACAAGGTTTGTCTCGCCCATCCAAAAGAGTTCCTTGATCGCATCAAGAACGAAATACCGACTGAGGGCTTGGTGCGGATTGATGGCGATACCGTGGTCTCACCCAAAAGTTTCGATGCCGCCATGCATGGAGTTGGCGGCATCCTGGCTGGCGTGGATGATGTCTTCTCTGGTCAAGCGGACAATGTTTTTGTCGCCTCGCGCCCACCTGGCCATCACGCTGAGAAAAACACAGCCATGGGATTCTGCTTGTTCAACAATGTTGCCATTGCCGCGCGATACGCCCAGCAGAACCATGATGCAGAAAGGGTAGCCATCGTCGATTGGGACGTGCACCATGGCAACGGAACTCAAGACATATTCTGGGACGATTCCACGGTTTTGTACTGTTCAACGCATCAGATGCCACTCTATCCGGGGTCGGGTGCGAAGCACGAATCCGGAATTCATGGCACGATTTGCAACGCACCCCTGTCTCCTGGAGATGGCAGCGATCAGTTTCGTATAGCGATGAAAGACAGGGTACTTAATTCGATCGAGGAATTTTCGCCCGACCTGATCCTGATTTCAGCTGGATTTGATGCGCATTACAGGGATCCGTTGGCCCAAATCAATCTTGATGATGACGATTTTGATTGGGCAACCGGACGCCTGATGGAACTGGCAACACGATTTTGCGACAACAGACTGGTGAGCGTCCTTGAAGGTGGCTATGATCTGGAGGGCTTGGCAGTTTCGGGTGCCGCCCATATACATAGACTGATGCGAGGCTGAAATGACTGACAACAACAATCAGACCGACCCACAAACGCTCTCTTTTGAAGCGGCGCTCAAGGAGTTGGAGTCGATCGTTGATCAGTTGGAGCGCGGTGATGTCGAACTTGAAAAGTCGATCGCAATTTATGAGCGCGGCGAAGCACTGCGAAACCGTTGCGATGAATTGCTCAAGTCCGCCGAAATGAAAATCGAGAAGATCAAGACCGGGCGCGACGGTCAGGCCACAGGGACTGAACCGCTTGAAAGCAACTCCTGATCTGCGACCAAATCATCATAACAGATAATAGACGCAGCTTATGTGCTTGCCTTGTGTGCCGTCGGTCTGCCAGTAGTGGGCATGGCGTATAAGGATACTTCCGGACACAAGAGACTCGATACCGTGTTGGTGGAACT
>JAHEJF010000181.1 GCA_024639025.1 Ahrensia sp.
GTCATCATAGGTAATGATCGAGACATCAGAACCTGCGACCAGGCCCGCTTCGTTGAGCGCTCTCAAGCCTCCCATCGCCGTCAAAATTGATGCATACATGAAGGCGGTCGGCGCTTCGTCAAGCAGTAACATGTCTCTTGTGGCCCGGTATCCATAGGGTTCAGTCATGTCGGCACTCGAAATATATTCGGGCAGGATATCCAGATCATTTGCCTTCAGTGCGGCTTCGTATCCGGCGCGCCGGCGCACAGCAAAGTTCATGCTCTCCAAACCATTGATCAGACCAATGCGCCTGTGACCATCCTTGATGAGCAGATTTGCCCCTTTTTCAAAGGCGCTTAGATTGTTGACATCCAACCAGGAATAGTTGGCCAGATCATCGCCTGACCTGCCATGGACAACAAAAGGCAAGTCGATGGCGCGCAGCAGATTGATCCGTGAATCGTCAATGCTGGGTCCGTGAACCACAACACCATCAACCCGCTTTCGGGCTGCAAATTCGCGGTAGACTTCCTCTTCCTCATCGGCGGCCGCCGTACGCAACAAAAGCTCGTAGCCTGCCGCAGCATAGGCTTCGCTGGCGCCGGCCAAAAAATCGGAGAAGTGCGGATTGATCATCCGGTGCTCACCCACAGGTATAACGTGACCGATCGTCATGGTTTTGCCTGTCGCGAGACTGGCAGCGCTGGGGCTCGGGCGATAATTGAGCTGTGCCGCAAGCTCCTGAACGCGTTTTCTTGTCTTTTCGCTTACCTCAGGAAAACCGTTCAGCGCTCTGCTCACCGTGGTCTGGGAAAGACCAAGATGTTCTGATAGCTTTTTCAAGTTGACCGGCTGCGCCGCCATTGTACCTCTCATATCCAAAGCGCTTTGGCACATTTCGCCACAGCTTTGCGTAAGATGCAAGTATTTACGCCAGACATTCTACGCTGAGACCATGAATGTGAGCAAATTATGGATTTTTGAGACTTTAACCTCTTGACAGAAAGTATGACGAGAGTCATTCTGATTTTTCCAAAGCGCTTTGAAAATTGCGCGACAGGCGGGTGCGTTCCCTTTTGCTTCTCGCCGTATGATTGGAAAGTTACGCCGGAGCAGACCGGCATTGTGGAGGAACTTATGAAAAAAATTATTGCGTCCAGTATCCTGGCGTTGACGCTCTCAACCGGTGTTGCACTGGCTGGCAGCCATGTATCTTTGAAATACCCTGTGGGTGAAGGAGCGTTTTCCTGGGACAGCTATAATGCCTGGGCTGAAAACGCTCCTGATCTTTCCGGTCAAACGGTCACTATTACAGGTCCTTGGCTGCAGCCAGAAGATGATGTCTTCCGTAGCGTCTTGGATTACTTTGCCGCTGCTACCGGCGCTGAAGTCATCTACACCGGCTCGGATTCATTTGAACAGCAGATCGTGATTGATGCCGAAGCAGGCGCTGCTCCCAACATCGCTGTATTCCCGCAGCCGGGTCTTGCGTCCGACATGGCCAACCGCGGATTGCTGCATCCTCTTCCAGACGGCATGGGAGACTGGATTGCCGGAAACTACGGCGCGGGCGAAAGCTGGGTGGACCTTGGAACATTTACGAACAAAGATGGCAGCGACCAGCTCTATGGCTTCTTTTACAATGTGAACGTGAAGTCGCTGGTTTGGTATGTGCCTGAGAACTTCGAGGATGCCGATTACGAAGTTCCGAAAACAATGGAAGATCTACGTGCACTGACTGAGTCAATTGCGGCCGATGGCGAAACACCGTGGTGTATCGGCCTGGGATCAGGGGCGGCCACGGGCTGGCCTGCAACAGACTGGGTTGAAGACATGATGCTGCGCACCCAGCCAGCAGACGTGTATGACCAGTGGACAACCAACGAGATTCCGTTCAACGACGAGCGCGTTGTTGCGGCGATTGAAGAATTTGGTTGGTTCGCCCGTAATGATGCGCATGTCTCCGGCGGCGCAGGTGCAGTTGCTTCAACCGACTTCCGTGACTCGCCAAAAGGCCTGTTCTCGTCACCGGCGCAATGCTACATGCATCGCCAGGCTTCATTTGTTCCTGCCTTCTTCCCAGAAGGTATCGAGTTCGGTGAAGACGTCGATTTCTTCTACTTCCCTGCTTATGAGAGCAAAGATCTCGGCAATCCAGTTCTGGGTGGCGGTACATTGATGTCGATCACCAACCCGTCTGATGCAACCAATGAGCTGATGGAATTCTTCAAACTGCCGCTCGCTCACGAAGTCAATGGCGCGCAGACAGGCTTCCTGACGCCGCACAAAAACGTCAATCCAGAGACCTACCTAAATGATGCTCTGCGTGGTCAGGCCGAAATCCTCGTCAACGCGACAACATTCCGTTTCGATGGTTCTGACCTGATGCCTGGTGGCGTTGGCGCTGGCACATTCTGGACCGGCATGGTTGACTATACCGGTGGTAAGGATGCTGCTGCGGTTGCTGGTGAAATTCAGGACAGCTGGGACGCACTAAAGTAATCTGAAACAACGTCCAATTGCGGCGCCGGGATCAAAAATTTCCGGCGCCCCAAACCTTAGAACAATTCGGTCAATTTACGGGAGGGTGGCATGAATCCGGCATTGCAAGGACTCATCACAATTTTAGTGGGTGTGGGAGGTTGCGTTGGCTATTTCTATTTCTCCAACCGAATTCTCGATACCGTCATTTTTCCCGCACGCGGCGATGATGCGGGCCGGAACATCAACCGGGCCAACATGGTACGCCCCTGGCTGTTTCTGGCGCCCGCCATTTTCGCACTGGGGCTTTATCTTGGCTATCCGGTTTTCGAAACGCTGCGGCTTTCGCTGACCGACAGAACACAGGATGGCGCATTTGTCGGTCTTGCCAATTATGGCCAGATGGTCGCCGAGCCGAAATTCTGGGAGGCGATGCGCAACAATATTTTGTGGCTCATTGTCGTGCCAGCAGCTGCGACAGCTTTTGGTTTGCTCGTGGCGCAGCTGACCGACCGGATATCATGGGGCAATGTTGCCAAGTCGCTGATCTTCATGCCCATGGCAATCTCCTTTGTCGGTGCATCGGTTATCTTTAAACTGATCTATGACGCACGTCCTGCTGAGACCGCACAAATCGGCGTCATGAACGCTGTGTGGATGAGTTTTGACGGTGGTGCAGGCAGTGTGCTGATGCTCAAAATCTTGCCGACTTTGATCCTGCTTACATTCGCCGGTATTGTGGGATACGTCATCTACAACTTTATCAAGCCTATGATCGAGGGCAGCCGAAACAACACAGCGCTTATGAATGTTGCGCGGATTGTGGTGTTCGCATTTGGCGCCTGGCTGATCTGGAAATCGCTGTCATCGGTAGTCTCGGTCTGGTCTGCTGCGCCGGTTTACGGGCAGCCCCAGCAATGGCTGACATTGCCGTTCTGGAACAATTTCTTCCTTATGGTCGTGCTGATCTGGATCCAGACAGGTTTTGCCATGGTGATCCTGTCTGCCGCCATTCGCGGCATTCCCGAAGAGACGATTGAAGCTGCCGTGATCGACGGCGCCAATCCGTTTCAGATCTTTTTCAAGATCAAGGTTCCACAAATCATGGGCACGATCGTGGTGGTCTGGACGACGATCACGCTGGTTGTGCTGAAAGTCTTCGACATCGTGTTCGCCATGACGAACGGGCAGTGGGAAACACAAGTCCTAGCCAATTACATGTATGACAAATTGTTCCGCGCCAATGATTGGGGCGTTGGGTCTGCGAGCGCCATGGTGATCATGCTGCTGGTTTCGCCGATCCTGATTTGGAATGTCTACAATGCGCGCAAAGAAATGCGCTGAGGGGGGATACAGATATGAGTGCTAATACGAGCAAAAAATCTGCGCTGACCTGGGTGGTACACCTGTCGGTCCTCGCTCTTGTTCTTCTCTGGCTGTTTCCAACTGCAGGGTTGTTCATCTCCTCGTTCAGAACAGCCGACCAGATTGTCGGGTCCGGCTGGTGGGCGTCATTGACGGCCAGCGAACAGACAATCCAGCTGCGCACCGGTGGCCGTGATGCAGCCGTTCAGGAAGGCGATCTGTATGTCGTCGAGGGCAATCTTCTGACCGACGAAGATGGACCTGGCGCAGGCTTGACCATGTCAGCATTTGGCGTCTCCTCCAGGGCGCTAGGCGCCCATCAGATTGGAGAGACCGCAGAATTCAGCGACGGCGAAGAAACGCTTCAGCTCAATGCGGATGGCTCTTATCGATACACCAGCGTTGAGGAACCCGGACGCCGCGGTCAGCGTGTCTTTGTGAATGCAACCACGCCGCCGGAATTTACCACCGAGAACTACGGAACAATTCTGTTCTCCGGTTCGGGGCAGGACAACATGGCCAAGGCGTTTTTCAATACGCTTACCGTGACCATTCCGGCCACCATCATACCGATCGTCATTGCTGCTTTTGCAGCTTATGCACTGGCCTGGATGGAGTTTCCGGGACGTGCGTTGCTGATTGCCATTGTTGTGGGGCTACTGGTGGTGCCTTTGCAGCTCGCATTGATTCCATTGCTACGCCTGCATTTGGGTATCGGAATCGGAAAGGGATATCTGGGTGTGTGGCTCGCGCATACCGCTTTTGGGTTGCCGCTGGCGATCTATCTCTTACGCAATTACATGGTCGGGTTGCCGCGCGATATTATCGAGAATGCCCGCGTCGATGGCGCGACCGATTTCCAGATCTTCACCAAGATCATTTTGCCCTTGTCATTTCCTGCATTGGCCTCATTTGCCATCTTCCAATTCCTTTGGACCTGGAATGATCTGCTGGTTGCCAAGGTGTTCCTGATTGATGCGACCGGATCGACAACCGTGATGACCAACCAGATTGTTGAGCTTCTCGGAACACGCGGAGGCAATTGGGAAATCCTTGCGACCGCAGCCTTTGTTTCGATTTCCGTACCGCTTGTCGTTTTCTTTGCGATGCAACGTTACCTCGTTCGTGGCCTGTTGGCCGGTTCCGTGAAGTAGGATTTTGGCAATGAATGTCATTCACGATTTTCCGGCAGGTGTGTCTGCCACATCAAGCACTGATGCTGTCGACCGGGACTGGTGGCGGGGTGCGGTGATCTATCAGATCTATCCGCGTTCGTTCCAGGACAGCAATGGCGACGGCATTGGCGATCTGC
>JAHEJF010000182.1 GCA_024639025.1 Ahrensia sp.
GCGTGTAGTAGTCGCGTCCGCGACAAACGGTATCCTTGAAGTAGCGGCGAGACTTAACATCGTCCTTGTTGACCACGTACTCGCCCTGCAGAAGGCGTGTTTGACGGATGCCCATCTGTTCAGCAGCACCCAACATCGCGCAGTTTTCAAATCCGGGAATATTCTCTTTTGCAAAGTGGAAGAGCTTCATCATGCGTTCGCGGCCTTCGTATTCGGCCGTGACCATGCCTTCGACCGACAGGCCATCATAGCCCGGCATATGTGGACAATTGCACCAGACAACGCCCGGTATTGGGGTCTTGAGCCACCACATGCCCCAGGCACCGCCTATCCTGCGACGGGCTTCGCGATCGAGCCGCTTGTATTCTTCCGGATTGGCAAATTCGAATTCGATGGCCTTGTCCACATCGACATTGGCCAGGCGAAACACCGTTGTGACGATGAATTGCCCATCTATGTATTCTGCACCTGCGGCCACGCCGACATCCAAGTCTCCCGTTCCATCGACGATATATTTCGCCCTGATTGCCTGGCGTCCAAGTTTGGTCTGGACGATCACACCCGTGACTTTGCCGCCCTCCCGTAGAACATCCGAAAACCAGCTATGTGTCCGCAGGTTGACACCCGCTTCGCGCACCATGTCCAGGCTCACCCGTTTCCACGCGTCTGGATCAAATGCCACCGCATGAATAATGGGTTGCGGCATCATTGCCTTGTGGAAGTCAATGCAACCCCAGCGCGACCATTTTTGCCACATCTCCCAATTGGTCTGACAATCTTCGGATGGCGGATAAACCGCCGCATCCTGTTTTTCCAAGCGATCGACAAATTCGCTGACTAGGCCGGTTGTGACAATCTCATTGCCTTCATTGACCATGTCGTCCAGCACCAGAACCATGCCGCCAGACGCCATGCCACCCAGGTGATGGTAGCGCTCCAGCAAAGTGACCGATGCGCCGTTTCTTGCAGCAGAAATCGCTGCAGCATGGCCCGCCGGTCCGGCACCAACAACCACCACATCGCTGTCTGCAACGACAGGTATTTGTTCACTTTCGACTTGAACGAATTCTGTGTGACGTTCTGACATGATATCCCTTTTTATTTTTTGGACGGCTCAGCCGGACCAAGTTTTAGTTTTTTACCAGCGGACGATAAGACGTTCCGCAATGCTCACACTGGCGAACAGAAGGACGGACAGTCCCGAAGACATGAACACCGTTGCGTAGAGCAGCGGCGACCGGAAATTGAATGTGCTCTCTATTATCAGCGCACCCAGCCCGACATTGGCACCAATCCATTCGCCTACGATGGCGCCGATCACGCACGTTGTGGCTGCAATCTTGAGCGCAGAAAACAAGAACGGCAGCGATGATGGCAGTCTGATCTTCCAGAAGATCTCAGATTTTGATGCAGACAAAATTCGCGCCAATTCCAATGTTTGCGGAGAAACTGACTGCAATCCCCGCACCATGTTGACCAGGGTGGGGAAGAAACAGATCAAGGCGGCGATCACGACTTTTGCCGTCATGCCCGGACCAAATATCAGCACCAGGATTGGCGCAATCGCTAGAATTGGAATCGTGTTGATGAAAACAGCGATCGGAAAGAATGCCTTCTCGACAAATTTGCTGTGCACGAATGCAACGGCTATCAGAACCGCCAGCATGTTCCCGACAAAGAAGCCGGTAAGAGCCTCAATGAAGGTGGGCCAGAAATTGCGCATCAACAGCGGGAACTCCGATGCAAAGACGCCCATGACATCGGTTGGCGCCGGGGCAATATATTGCGGCACCCCGAAAATTCGAACGCCCGCCTGCCAGATCACCAGCAGCGCAATGGCTGTTCCGACTGGAATGGCAATATTGTTAAACCTGTCACTGGATGGCTTTTTGCTGTCGGCTTCGGGTTCGTCGGCCTTCGCAGAATCTGCTTCAACGATTGTCATCAACACTCCTCCAGCAGTTTGCGTAGCTTGCCGCAGTACTTATTGAATTCCGGTTGCTCTCTCATTGCGATCTGGCGTGGCATGGGTAGTTCAATATCCACCACGTCCTTCACGCGACCCGGATGCGCCATGAGCATCAGGACCTTCTGACCCAGAAAGACAGCCTCGGGAATGGAGTGGGTGACAAACAGAATAGTTGTGCCGGTTTCCTTCCAGATATCCAGCAGCTGCAAGTTCAAATGATCGCGCGTCATCTCATCCAGGGCGCCAAAGGGCTCATCCATCAGCAGCAATTTTGGTTGACAGACCAGCGAACGTGCGATTGCCACCCTTTGGCGCATCCCCCCCGATAACTCGTGCGGAAGCGCATCTTCGCGCCCTTTCAGTCCCACGAGTTCCAACAGTTCAAGCGGCGTTCGGTCACCATGCGGCACCTCAACACCACGCTTGCGTCCAACTTCGAGCGGCAGTTCCACATTTTTTAGCGCACTGCGCCAGGGCAGCAGCGTCGCGTCCTGGAACACAAAGGCAAATTCGCGTGCCAGTCGTGCCGCTTCGGTGGATTTTCCAAGAATTTCGACCGAACCCGAGGCCGGTGGCACGAGGTCTGACACCAGTCTCAACATGGTGGACTTGCCGCATCCCGACGGACCCAAAATGGTCCAAAAGTCACCTCGATCAATGTCGAGCGTAATATCGCGCAGCGCGGTGAGATCGCCGAACTTCACCGATGCGCTGTTCAGGGAGGCCGCCAGATCGCGGCCTTCCAGATTATGCTGTGGGCTGGTTTCCACCGTATCAGCCTATCTTGGGCCGTACGTCAGCGGTTGCTGCAAGAATATCCAGCGTCATAATGTCCGACAGTGCAGGCGCGCCACTGGCAAACTGCCCCAGACTGTCATAGGTCTCAATTTGTGCCATCCAGTTTTCCTCTGTCATTTGACCCCAGCCATTGGCTTTGGTGCTTTCATTGAAGGAGAACCCAAGCACAAGATCTACGGCTTTCATCTCGCTGTCCTTGTCAAGATTCGGGTAGCGCTCGACTAGTGCGTTGACCCCGGCTTCCGGATCAGCGTGGACGGCACCCCAGCCCCGCGCAATCGCACGAATCGCAGCCGTTATCTTGTCACCATTTTCGTCAAGCATTGAATCGGTTGTGTAATAGGGGTTGGCATACAGCTGGATGCCCGCATCCCAGAGCATCATGTCGACCCTCTCATCGCCCAGAACCGAAAGTGCGCCGACATTTGTCTGCCAACCGGTGACAGCGTCGATCTGGCCCGCTTTCAGCGCGGCCATGTCGCTACCCATGACCACGACCTCCACATCGCCTTCAGCGATGCCGTTTTTGGCCAACAAGGCCCGCAGCAAAATCTGCGCCGTGCCTTGTGTACCGATCTTCTTGCCAATCATGTCTTTGGGTTCGCGAATTGGATTACCGGTCAAAGAGAAATAGGTGAACGGATGTTTCTGGTAACCGGCAGCGACACATTTAATCGGCAGACCAGCCGAGCGTGCCAACATCAATGAGGGTGATGACGAGATTGATGCGAAATTGTTGGCACCAGATGCCACCGATGCCACGCCATCGATGTTGGGACCGCCTGGAACGATCTCCAGCTCCAGCCCTTCCTCGGCAAAGTAACCCAACTTGTCGGCCATCACCTCACCCAAAATACCATTGGATGCCAACCAGCCCAATTGCATGCGGATCTTGAAATCGGCGGCTCTGGATGGGCCGACAGATAGAACAGTTCCCATTGTCGCCAAACCTGCTGCGGCGCCCATGCCCTGCAACACGCCGCGACGGCTAAAATTGTACTTTGCCATTGGTATTTACTCCTAGGTTGTTGAAACTCGCGCGAGCTTCAATGCTAGACTCCCGACTAGCGATGCGTATAGTGTCAAAAAAGTGCCATAGCGGTGCATTTTTTGCATCGCTCACGACCACGGAATGTCAAATGCATGATCGTTTCCTGACATATTTCGATGAAGTCGCGCGGCAGGGATCCATCCGCAAAGCCGCTGCTGTGCTCAATGTGTCATCCACGTCAGTCAATCGAAAGATCATCTGCATAGAACAAAGACTGGGCATCCGGCTTTTTGACCGCCATGCTGATGGAGTGGAACTGACAGACGCGGGTGCCGTTGTTTTGGAGCATTGCCGCAAGACGATCTTCGACTATCAAAAGATTCTGACACGGGTTGAGGACATTCGTGAGGTTCGGGCCGGGCACATTCATATCGCGACGCTGGATTCGGTTGCTAACAGCCTGCTGCCGGAGGTTATTGACCAATTCGCGCAAACCTATCCGGATATCACCTACACAATTCAAACCGCCCTACCCGATGAAGTCATTCAGTGCGTTGCGGATGGTGATGCAAATATTGGCATCTCGTTTTGCAATGATCTCTTACCGGGCGTGCGCATCCATTCCGAGAAGTCCACCCCAATTGGCGCTATCATGCGCCCCGATCATCCGCTGGCGGAACGTGATGCGCTTGAAATCAGCGATCTCGAGCCATTTCATCTTGTGCGCTCATTTGACGGGCGCGCCAAGAATTCATTGGTCAACGAAGCCCTCAGCGAAGCCAATGCTCATCCTGACAATCAGATGTTCACCAATTCGCTTCCACTTGCCCGAGCGCTCATCATGCGCAAGCATGGCATTGGTTTCTACTCAAAAATCGGTTTCGTTGAAGATATCGACGAAGGCAGATTGAGATACATCACCGTATTGTCGCCTGTCCTCAGCGAGCTCAAAATGGGGATTCTGATTTCATCCCGGGTCAACCAGACTCCGGCCTACCATCTGTTTTGCCGGTCATTGTCGAAATCTCTGAAGGCGATGCGCCTGGATTCATAGCCTATGATCAGTTTCACAGTCATAGGCGCGTGCATGCTCCCAGGACGGACAACCAAACGACACAATTGAAGTTGCCAGTTCAATCGCAGCGTTTACGCTGTGGACCAAATGTAGTGGCATCCTTTTTCGTGGAGAGAAGTGTTGAAGCACAATTCCAAGCAATCGAGTGGTCTGGCGGACAATCAATCCAACGCATTTGAATTGGCCTACAAAGCTGCTCGTTCCTATCGAGACACCCTGCCGCAAAAACCTGCACGTCCCGTCCTGGATCTCGACACGGCAGCGGCCCGGTTTCTGTCGCCCCTATCCAAAGGCGG
>JAHEJF010000183.1 GCA_024639025.1 Ahrensia sp.
TTGGGAAGTTTTTTGGTCTGGCCGGTTTACGCCTTGGCTTTGCATTGGGTGCACCTCAATTGATCAGCAGAACGTCTGACTTGCTCGGGCCATGGGCTGTACCTGGCCCCGCGCTTACCGTTGGTGAAATTGCATTAAGCGATGAAGCTTGGATCGGTCAGGCACGGCTTCAGTTGAAGCAAATGCGGCATCAGTTAGAGACCGTGCTGCAACGCCGTGGCCTTACGCTTGTCGGTGCGACTGATCTGTTTGTCACAGTTTCACATATTGATTCAAAACACTACGCCAATGTGTTGGCACAGAATCAAATATTGGTGCGAACATTTGACGATAATCCTGGCTGGATTCGGTTTGGACTGCCTGGCTCACAGGCTGATCTGGAGCGGCTTGAGAACGTGCTTGCGCTCGTCTGACAGTCGCGGCAAAAGGCCAACATGATTCTGGGCACTTCAACGATATCGATTCTGATCTTGGCGCTGGTTTTGGACCGCCTGGCGGGCGAGCCTGACTGGTTATGGCGCCGGGTACCGCATCCCGTTGTGTGGTTCGGACAGATCATTACGTTGTGCGAAAAGCGGTTCAACTGTCAGCAAGCTCATGAGGTGCAACGCGAGAAATGGGGCTTTGGCGTGATTGCGATGCTGATGATTGTATCAATCGTGATTGGCTGGGTAATCTCTGTCGTGTTCTCACAGATGGGTGCAATCGGGATGCTGCTTGAAGTGTGTATTGTTGCAGTGTTTCTGGCCCAGAAGAGCCTTGCAGACCATGTGCGCAACGTTGCGAGCGCTTTGCGGCAAAGGGGTTTGGAAGGTGGCAGAAGTGCGGTCGCGATGATTGTAGGCCGAAATACGCAAACACTCGACGAGTCTGGTGTTTGCCGCGCTGCCATTGAAAGCCTTGCCGAAAATGCCTCCGACGGAGTGATGGCACCTGCCTTCTGGTATCTGTTTTTTGGCCTGCCAGGCCTGTTTGCCTACAAGATGCTCAATACGGCCGATTCAATGATCGGGCACAAATCGCCTCGCTACCGCGCTTTTGGACGCGCATCCGCACAATTGGATGACCTTGCCAATTGGCTTCCCGCGCGGCTAACGGCTGGTTTGATTTTGCTGACTGGCGGTATTTCGGACATCGAGGAGAACGCTGTTACGTTGCCGCGCAACGCCCGGTTGCATCGATCACCCAATGCCGGTTGGCCGGAGAGCGCAATGGCGCTGGTGCTGGGTGTCGCGCTGGGAGGTCCGCGTGTGTATGACGATGATAAGGCGGATGAACCGTTCATGAATCCCAGTGGACGACAGACGCTTTCAGCTCTTGATATTGAAAGTGCTCTCAAAGTGTTCGCCCGGGCAATGCTTCTTGGTACGGTTCTGGTTGCTGTATTGGCCGTATTGACTTTGATATTTTAAGTGAAAATTAACCATAAATCTTGACTAAGCATTAATCTTTCATCACATTTTCAGCTCGCGTTTTGACTCACTGAAACTTTTACGCAATCTTTTTTTTGGGGAAGAGTACGAGTTTCGGAGAGTAAGCAAATGAGTGGATTTCTCAGAGTATTGTTGATTGCGCTTGCATTCGTCATTGGTGCGAGCAGTGCATCTTGTGCAGCACGACTTGTCGCGCATGTGGATATTTCGAGCCAGACAATGACGGTTCACAAAGATGGTCGCGTGATCCATCGTTGGAAAGTGTCGACAGGTCGCTCGGGCTATAGAACACCTACCGGCACATATGGTCCAAAGCGGATGCACAGGATGTGGCACTCGAGAAAATATCAAATGTCACCAATGCCTTATTCGATCTTTTTCCGTGGTGGCTACGCCATTCACGGTACCAATTATGTGAGCAAGCTCGGACGTCCTGCATCTCATGGTTGTGTTCGCCTTCATACGGCCAATGCCAAGCGTTTGTTTCAATTGACACGTCAAGTGGGCCCAAAAAACATGCGGGTCAGAATTACGCATTAATGGGTTTTAGCCGCTCGCTAGAGCCTTTGCACATGTTTGGGCCGTGAAAACCAGAAGAACCGGGTGCCGCCTCTTCATGAAGATCGAGTCACGCATCCGGCTCATCGATCCAACAAAGTAAGTTCTGACCTGTCTGAAAGATAATTTTTGGGCAGGCCTATTGTTTTGATGGGTGTCTGACTGCCGGGCGCTTGACTTGCGGCATTTCCCATCGTCTGTGCAGCCACATCCATTGTTCGGGTGTTTCGCGAACCCAACGCTCGACGACATCATTCAAAAGTTGGGCGCTTGCCTGAATATCGATTTCGCCGTTTTCGCTGGATGGAAACTTGATTTCGTCTTCCAAAATCAATTTGAAACGTCCGCCTTTGATTCGAATGCACCGGGCTGGATAGACCGGTATATCAAACTGACGCACCAGCTTTGGCAATATTGGATTGGTTTTGCATGGATGACCAAAAAATGTCGTTTCCACACCGCGGGTAAATTTCTGGTCGACCAATACTCCAACCGATTTCCCTTCATCGATGGCCTTTGCCAGACCCCAGGCTGCGCCGGCGCGAGAAGGGACGAGGTGACCCATATTGGTCGTTCTTGAAGCGAGCAATTTCTTGGCAATGTATGGATTGTTTGGTGGCCTGAAGAGGGCGGTCACTTCCAGGCCAAAAGTTGCTGCGCAAATCGGCAATAATTCAAAGTTGCCAATATGGCCTGTGAAGAAGGCATAAGGTCCCTTTTCCGCGTGCAGTTTTCGGAAGAGTTCTTCACCTTCCACTTCAATAATGCCGTTCTCATCCGTGTCGGGATCATAGTCGAACAGGCGGTCAAGATAGATGTATTCGGCGAGCAAACGTCCAATATTTCGCCACATGGCGCGCGCGATTGCCTCGCGCTCTGCGACGCTTTTCTCCGGAAATGCCTTTTCCAGATTTGCTATCACGACCTTGTGCCTGCCCAGATAGGGGCCCAAAAACTGTATGAGTTTCGCGTTGAGGGTCATGGATGCTTGCATTGGTAGCAAACGCAAAACACCCAAAATGGCAAAGCTCAGTTGGGCTTCACACCAATAGCGAACTTTCTTGGCCTGGTTTCGCAGCTTAAATGCGGTGATCTTCCAAGACATTGGGCTTGGTCCTAGCCGGCAACACGAAGAATGATCTTGCCAAACACATTGCGTGTTTCCATCCGCTCGAGCGCGGTCCCAATGCCGTCGAAATCGACTTCGGTATCGATAACGGGCTTGACCAATCCACGCGCCATTTTTTGCATGGCATTTTCCATATTTTTCATCGAACAACCAAACGAGCCGATCAGGCGCAATTGCTGCTGGAACAGCATCATCAGGTTCATGGAAGTCGAAACGCCGGATGTTGATCCGCAGGTCACCAAACGTCCACCGCGCTTGAGGCAAAGCATCGAACCGGCCCAGGTATCGGCACCAACATGTTCAAAGACAACATCGACGCCCTTCTTCTTGGTCAATTTGCGGGTTACGCCCTCAAAACGGTCCTCGCGATAGTTGATGACATGATCAGCGCCCAGCGCTCGTGCAGGCTCGATTTTCTCATCGGAACCGACTGTGGTGATGACCGTGCAGCCCATTTTCTTGGCCAACTGGATCGCAGCAGAACCAATGCCGGATCCGCCGGCATGAATCAAGATGGTCTCGCCGGGTTCAAGTTTGGCATTGTCAAACAGCATGTGTTCGCACGTGCCAAAGGTGATGGGGGCAACGGCGGCAGCGATCTCATTGATACCGGGTGGCGCCGGGACAAGATTGCGCGCTGGCATATTGACCAGTTCCTGACCAAAACCATCGAGATGAAAACCGTGGACCCCAGCAACGTTCTCGCAGTGATTGTCGCGCCCTTCAGTACATGGACGACAAAGTCCACAGGTGCGTGCGCCAAATATGGATACGAGTTGGCCGGGCAACAGGTTTGATACTCCAGGACCGACAGAATCAACGATAGCAGATGCCTCAGCACCAACTGTCAAAGGCAGCTTTCGCTTCGCAAATGCCATGCCGCGCCAGCCCCAGACATCGATGTGATTGAGTGCCACGGCTTGCACACGAAGCTGAACTTCGCCCTGACCGGCAGGGGGGGGTGGTGCAACATCGACAATTTCTAGTTTCCGGTCACCGGTGAGTTGTAGCGCGCGCATATGCACCCCTAAATTTCTGATTTCGGGTTTGTCAGGCTCTAAGCAGGTTTGGACGCGATGACAAGACAGGCATTTTGTCCACCAAACCCGAATGAGTTGGAAAGCACACGATTGACAACCATTTCGCGCTGCTGGTTGGGCACAACATCGGCATCGATTGTCGGGTCGGGATTATTGTGGTTTATCGTGGGTGGCAACACGCCATGCTGTATAGTCAGCAATGAAAATACTGCTTCAATGGCGCCAGCCGCTGTAAGCGTGTGGCCGATCATGGATTTGTTCGAGGACATTGGCGTGCCGCCCAATTCTTCGCCAAAAATAGAAGACAAGGACAGGCATTCCATCTTGTCATTTTCAGGCGTCGACGTTCCATGCGCGTTGATATAGTCGATCTGCTCTGCTGTCACGCCCGCATCATCCAGAGCTGCCTGTACAGCAGCAATTGCGGGCGATCCGTCCGGTTTTGAACGGGTACGATGAAAATCGTCTGCGCATTCACCGCACCCTTCCAAAATGCCAAGGATCTCGGCGCCGCGTTCCAGGGCGGCCTCAAGCGATTCCATCACAAAGGCGCCGGCACCTTCTGCCATGACAAAGCCGTCGCGGTCCTTGGAAAATGGCTTTGCGGCCGCACCAGGATCCTCATTTTGCGTGGACAGGGCAGATAACAATGAAAAGCGGATCAGTGCCTCCGCAGTAACAGAACCGTCCGTGCCAACCGCCAAAACCCGATCTGCTTCCCCACGCCTGACCGCCTCCGCACCCATTTGGATGGCGGTCGCACCCGAAGCGCAAGCGGTAGATAGAGTGATCGGCAATCCCCTTGTTCCAAGACGTTCCTGCAACCTGTTGGCGGTGGCCGCAAAGTTGACCGAAGGTGTGTAGTCTTGATGGTCGGCATTCCGCGCAGCCATCAGCAACCGATCATAGGCCGTGCCCTGGTTGGTCAGTTTTGAG
>JAHEJF010000184.1 GCA_024639025.1 Ahrensia sp.
GGACACTGATCCGCGGTGCAATCTTTGCAAAGATACGCGTAGTGCGATGTCCAAATCGCTTGCGCGGATCAACAAGCCGGAATGTTGGCACTTTGCATTTGGAGGTTGGCTGAAAATCCGAGAAATCTGGCAGTGTGGACATTGCCTGTGCTCTCGGTGTGCTCAGGCCCTTTGCTGCGATGATGATCAAGCGCCGAGCGGCTGATTCGGCTGGGCGTAGCAATCGCAACAGAGCCCGCTTGACTGACGGTGCCAGCAGGATGGATCCATCCTGACGACCAGCGCACTTGGCCTGTGGCACCAATTCGGCCTGTGTAAACAGTAGCGCAACGATGCCAAGCAAAGCCGCGCGGTTTTTCCTGATTACCAATGCCCAGTCCATATATACCTCACATAGTTCAGCACGCATTATGCGGCAGGACGGGGCAGGGGTGGATAAGTTTTTTTGGGACTTCTGTTTCAAGCCCGAAGTAGCCCTTAGATCCAACCGATGCGAAGGTCCGCTTCGAGCCCCCAGCTGACATTGATCGACTGCTAAATGCTTATTCCTTCGGCACAGAGACTCAATGCAGAAGTGCGAAATTTCGCACTAAAAAATCAAACCACTAATGGTGCAATCTGAGCGTGGGGCGATTCTAATCAACCCTATTGACTGTCTTGTAGAACGCTGGAAACCTGCACTTAATGATTGATGAAGTTGAGACCACTGGCGAGCCAAGTCACCCAATTGAGCTTTCGCTTTCTTTTCGCCCCTTCACTGAGATGATTGCGGCGGCTTTATTTCTTTGTGTGAGCTTTCCTTCCCATGCACAAACAATAAGTTGTTATGGTCGAACCGTCACCCAACTCAATTTCTCAGGTGCCGTGCTAATATCAGGTACAGCGTTGCAAGTGGGCGCAGTCTATCGATTTTCGAACGTTGCAACGGGCGTCGATGCTCTCGTCACCATCACAGGAACAGCAAACGGCGGGTCACTTGCTACATTTGATACAGATTCGGGTCTAGTCGACTATTTTCAGCCCGAAATAAACACTACTGGTAATGGAGCGGTTGACTTTTTATTCAATTTTGTTGCCAGTGGCAGCAGCACACCAGTGTATTTGAACTTTGCTGCAACTTCGATTGATGTAGATGGGAATAATTCCAACATACGAGAATATGTTGAATTTGAGACGACCCACGATGCGTACATTCTAAACAGTCCAACTGAAATTGATGTCAATGCATCAGGTCCTTCAAGCGGGGATCGAAGGAGGTTCGAATCCAGAACCTTTACAGTAGCACCCGGCATTGACCCGAGCTCCGAGGAGAATTTTGTCACGACGCAATTCTTCAACATCTCTTCGTTTGAGTTTCGTATTGGTACGCTAGGTACGGGCAGTGGAACAAGACTAACCTCTATGGGCTTTAACTGCCCAAGCTTGAGCAACCCTGTCACGACAAATACTGCCTCTCCTGGACTGACAATCACGAAAACCGCCGATGACACCACAGAGGTAGTGGAGGGGCAAACCATCACTTACACCTATTTGGTTGAAAACATCGGAGACGTAACACTGGTCGACGTAGTCGTAGCCGATAGCCACGGTGGATTTGGTGCCGCTCCAACACCGACTAACGAAGTTCTTTTTTCGGATGGTGGTAACTTAAACGACTCGACCGATGCTACAGTAAATGGCAGTTGGGACCTAATCGGCCCTGGCGATGTCGTAAGCTTTACGGCGACATATGTCGTTACCCAGGATGATGTTGATTTCTTGCGCTAGTTTTCTCGCTTTTTGCACATCACGCATATTCATTCGCAATCGCCCGCAAGACAGCTACGCTGAAATCAATGGTATAAATGTCCTCATTGCTGACATCAGGCCAAGCGAAAGCCTCGTGCAATCACCAGTTTAATCCCAACCATCCCTAACGGGAAAAACCCTTTCGCATCGCACCAACTGTTCTTGTACTTGGTCACTCCCGCACCGAAATCATGTGCGGCAATGCCGTTCTGTTAAAGGTAGCGGTAGATTTCGAGCAGCATCAATCGCTCTGGCGATTGCAGGTGCGCACTTGGGTGCCAGCACCCGGAATGGCCACCTTTACCTACATTTTTGGAAGATTTCCCCGAGTATCATTCGAACGCATGACAATACCGAGACGACCGCACTGCTATCCATTCACTGTTGGGAACACAAATGAGGGTCACAGAAATGGATTATTCAACGGTAATTGCAGCACAGAGCCTTAGCAACAAACCTCAATCGTCAAGCAGGCAACTCGATGAAGATAAGTATTATGAGGAGCACTCTTTCGATCAAATTTTCGGTGAAAGTATTCCCTTTAGCAAGGGATGGAAGCTAGTTGTTTCGCTTCGTCCAAACTGGATACGCAGATTCGATTTGGTACCACGCGATGCTTGACGATATGCTGAGGGCGAATGAACATTGGGACGCAATAAATCCCGGGACGTTGCAAATGCAAGCCGCTGATGACCAAGAATGCAAGGCGATCAAAGACCTGATTGAACATGAGTGTACTGTCTTTTTGTGCCGTGATTTCAAGGCTTGGGCGAACTGCATTTTGCAGGAACCTCGCCTGGTTCGGCTTGGTGCGTGCATGGGTGGTATCATGGATTACACAGTCGGGTGGGAAGCGCACAGGGAAATGATGCTGAATTTTTTTGAACGTTTCCCAACGCCAAATCCAGAAATGGCCCGTCTTTTCCGGCGGTCTAATTGGTCCATCCAAATTCGTGAGGACATGGCCTGGGTGAGCTTTGACCAATTTGGGCCGCGCTCAGAAGACCCGCTCGTCACTGTCGGATTGAGCCATCAGATACGCATTTTGGAGAAGCAGAGCGGAAACTGGAAGATCGCGATGCTTGGTCATGGAGACACCTCGCTTGAATATTTTGATTATCCCGTCATCAAAATCGATCGTGATCAAACAATACTCTGGATGAACGATCCAGCGAAGGCTGCCTTGCTTGATCATCCGGCGCTTGTGAAGTCTGGCCCAAAGTTGCGATCCCGTTACAGAAAAGATCGCGCGCCACTGGCAGAAGCGATTTCAGAAATGGCCGAGCTTACCGTTATGGATATCCGTCCCAGTCTGGGTCGATTGCCCGGGTCAATGACCCGCCCCATTCTGCTTGGCGGACAAACAGGTGACGGCATGCATATTGTCTGGGTTTCAAGCGAGGACAAAATGCTGCTGATAAAGTTCTCCGACAAACATTCGGCCGAACGACATATGGAGATTGCGTCAGAGTTTTATGGTTTGTCAGCGGCACAATCCCGGTTGGCCTCCTTATTGCTTGAAGGCTTGGATACGCCAAGAGCCGCCAACCGGTTGGGCATCACGCTCAATACAGCCAAAACGCATCTGCAAAGGCTTTTTGACAAGACCGGCGCGCGGAGTCAGTCGGCATTAGTGTCTGCATTGCTTGGGGTAGCACCACCGAAGTGATCGAGCACTGGATCATGGTTTGCAAGTAAAGTTCGTTTTGTCCGCAGAGCTGACCTTCGTTCACGCCGCAGCGATCGCCCGACCCACCCGAGCCAAATTTAGTTTGTAAAGTGCTTGCGCATTGCCGTTCGTGCGCGCATGGCCCATGAATGCGCTGCGGCAACGCGCGATTTGTATTTCGACCGTTTTACCCAGGCCTTCAAGCCGGCGGTTGATCGGATCACGCGTGCCAGGAATTTGCCCTTGGCGCCACTTGGCATCAGCACATGGTAGCGCTCAATCGTCTGATCGCACCAATTGTTCTTGTACTCGGCGACACCCGTGCCGAAATCGTGGGCGGCAATACCGTTCTGTGAAAGATAGCGATTGAACTCAAGCAGCAGCAACCGGCCGGGCGAGTGCCTGCGTGCGTCAGAATCCGTGGTGGAAATGATCATGCCAAAAAAACGGTTATTGAAAAGAACACCCAGATTGGCTGCCATCAATTCGTCATCGACACTCAGTTTTGACAACAGGATCTTGGTGTTCTCGTCCGCTTCATACCTCGCCAAAAGACGGCGATAGAATTCAAGACTCTCATGATCTTCAAAGGGTGAGGATTTGCCACTTTTCTTTAATGCGGCGCTTTTCTGTGCGAGCATATCCACCAGCAGCTTATCCTGCGCGCTGCGCTCGGTGACAACAGAGAACTTGACCGCGCCCAGTTTCGCCAGGTTTCGCTGCCCGCGTTTGTCATTGTTGCGCGCTTTGGAATTGAAGATCTCCAGATACTGGCTGTCCCAGTCGCTGTCGATTTGCATGCTGGTACAGGCATTGCTCGATGAAAAGCTTTCCTCGCCTGCAAACAGGCTCATCCGTGCTTGAGGCACGCCCTCCAACCAGATCACATCAATCTGCGGCATGGATGCCATGACATGGCGCCAGAACGCCGGACGATCGCCCCCTCTGATATCGCCGGCCAACTCGGGAGAAAAGATACCGCTGAAATAGGCAGAATGCTTAACACCGGGCCGAACCAGCAGCTGAAATGGCCCCAGCGTACGTTTCATAAAGGGAAGCAGGAACTGTATTGTCCCATTTGGAGACTTGCCGATAACGATAAATGGCGTCAGATGCTTGTTGGTCGCGTGCGCCTCATACCACGCGCGACACCAGGCGCTGCAGGAAGAATAATCGACCGCAAAGGCCTCAAAATCCTGCCATTCGGCCTCCAATTCGTTATAATTGTCGATAATCGAGATACGAAGATCATCAAACACGGACGTGCTGGAGGTATCCGGATTCGGGCCCGGATCGGCAATATTGCATTTGTCTTCTATCTCAATCATCCAAACAACAACCAGTAAGTGTGCCGAAACGGGAAACTCTTCCCCCGGCCTGCTTGGACGGAGCACTTAATGTGCCAGTTGGATTAACCTTGGCGGGTTGGGGCTGGGTTTGTGGCGCAACAGGGGTGCGCGCCCTAACTGGCCAACCCTTCTGCCTTCAGTTCCGCCCAGAGATCATCGGGAATTTTCTTGGCGATATGGGCAAGGTTGCCCTTGGCCTGCTCGGCTTGCTGTGCGCCGGGAATGGTTGACACCACGCAAGGATGCAGCAGCGGATATTGCAACGCCGCCTCGATCAGTTTGACGCCA
>JAHEJF010000185.1 GCA_024639025.1 Ahrensia sp.
GCGACAGCATGGTGCTGCGCTGCACATTCAATGGGGATATATGCGCATGAAAATTGTCATGGCAATAATAAAACCTTTCAAGCTGGATGAAGTGCGCGAAGCACTCACCGGGTTGGGCGTTCAAGGTGTCACTGTAACAGAAGTCAAAGGATACGGACGTCAAAAAGGACACACAGAGATCTATCGTGGTGCCGAGTACGCGGTCAGCTTTCTGCCCAAGCTCAAGCTCGAGTTGGTCATTGACGACGGACTAACCGAGAAAGTTGTCGAGGCAATTTCTTCGGCAGCCAAGACCGGCCAGATCGGCGATGGCAAAATCTTCGTCTATTCAATTGATCAAGCGGTACGCATTCGTACCGGCGAAACAGATTCTGCGGCACTTTAGTGCACGGTTTCGCTAGGAGAAAACTATCATGACATTTTCCAAAGTCACAAAACTGGCAATTATGGGCGGCGTTGCTGCATCCATTTCTGCAGTGCCGGCATTTGCGCAGGAAGCGGAATTCGCGCTTGCGGCAGATACGGCCTATATCTTTAACACACTGCTTTTCCTGCTGGGTGGATTCCTCGTTATGTGGATGGCCGCCGGCTTTGCGATGCTTGAAGCGGGTCTGGTGCGTTCCAAGAACGTTTCCATGCAGTCGCTCAAGAACATCGCACTGTATTCAATCGCCGGTATCATGTACTGGCTGATTGGCTATAATCTCATGTATACCGGTGTTGATGGCGGTTTCATTGGTTCGATTGGAACATATGGCTTTGATCCAGTTGGTCTGGATGGCGCAGATGCTGCCGCTCTCCTGGATACTGGCTATTCAACCGCATCAGACTGGTTCTTCCAGATGGTCTTTGTTGCAACGGCTGCGTCAATTGTTTCCGGCACGCTGGCTGAGCGGATCAAATTGTGGCCGTTCCTGATCTTTGTCGTTGTTCTGACAGGCTTTATCTACCCGATCGCCGGTTCTTGGCAGTGGGGCGGTGGCTGGCTGTCTGAAATGGGCTTCTCTGATTTTGCCGGTTCGACGCTTGTTCACTCCGTAGGTGGTTGGGCTGCACTGGCAGGAGCGGTTCTGCTTGGTGCCCGCAAAGGCAAATACGATGCAGCTGGTAATGTATCACCATTGCCTGGCTCGAATATTCCGCTGGCAACATTGGGTACATTCATCCTGTGGCTCGGCTGGTTTGGTTTCAACGGCGCTTCACAATTGGCTATGGGCACGATCTCAGACGTTTCCGACGTTTCGCGCATCTTCGCCAACACCAATATTGCCGCGGCAGCCGGTGTTGTAACCACCATCATTCTTTTGCAGATCCTCTACAAGAAGGTCGATGTCACCATTGTGCTCAACGGTGCCCTGGCTGGCCTGGTTGCCATTACCGCTGAACCACTTGCACCAGCCGTTTGGCAGGCAATTGTGATCGGTGCTGTTGGTGGTGCCATTGTGGTCTTCACGGTTCCAATGCTCGACAAACTGAAAATCGACGACGTTGTCGGTGCGATTCCGGTTCACCTGTTTGCAGGTATCTGGGGCACTTTCATTGTTGCATGGACCAACGATGGCGCCAGCTACGGTACGCAGATTGTCGGTATCGTTGCCTATGGTGTGTTCACGCTGGTTGCCTCCTTCGTGGTCTGGTTCATCATCAAAACTGTCATTGGCCTTCGCGCCAGCGAAGAGGAAGAAATGATGGGTCTCGACAAGGCCGAGGTCGGCGTCGAAGCCTACCCAGAATTTGCAACCTAATCATCGGGGGGCGGTAAAAGCCGCCCCCCGATTTCAAGATCCCGTCGTGACGCAACATGCGTCACACCAACTGCCCGGCCATCGTGCCGGGCTTTTTTTGCTGCGATGCGTTTTCGGGCGTCGCTTGATTAAAATCCCGGCATCTGTTGTAAATTGAAGAAACAGACGCCTGGACCAAAGGACGGGAAAAATGAAAATCATCATGGCAATTATCAAGCCGTTCAAGCTCGACGAGGTACGTGCGAAACTCACAGAACTGGGTGTAGATGCGATGACGGTATCCGAAGTGAAGGGATATGGTCGTCAAAAAGGCCACACCGAGGTTTATCGCGGTGCGGAATATGTGATCAATTTCGTGCCCAAGGTGAAGCTGGAAATCGTCGTTGATGAAAAGATCGCCGACGATGTCGTCGAAACGATCATACAGACTGCGAAGACCGGACAGATTGGCGATGGAAAAGTGTTTGTCTATCCGATTGAGCATGCCGTGCGCATTCGTACGGGAGAAACGCAGCTTGAAGCGCTCTGATCGCCTTTCAAGAATGCTTGCAATAATTGTACCTAAGTAAAGCCCATTTCTGCATCCGCGTTCGAGCTGTGCCTTTAAACGCTTTACAGCACAAATTTTAGGCGCACTGCACAGTTTGTGCGCCTAAAATTTGTGCAACAGACCACAAAGTACGCACAATAAACTTGATTTGCCCAATTTTTTGACTTGGCACAATTCTTGATACCCAACGGTTCAACGGTGACACGGATCATCACAATCAGACGGGGATATCATGGAACAATCACAGGTCGGGGGCGACGTATTTTTCGTCCTCATGGGCGCCATTCTGGTCTTTGCCATGCATGGCGGGTTCGCATTTCTGGAAGTGGGCACGGTCCGGCACAAGAACCAGGTCAATGCATTGGTCAAAATCTTGGTCGATTTTGCCCTGTCTGCATTCATCTATTTCTTTGTGGGCTATTTTATTGCCTACGGTACCCACTTCTTCCTGAGCGCTGCCGAACTTTCGGGCGGATCTGGAGCGTTTGAACTGCAAGGCCTGTCGCTGGTCAAGTTCTTCTTCCTGACGACCTTCGCAGCGGCCATTCCGGCCATTATCTCCGGCGGTATCGCGGAGCGTATGAAGTTTGCACCCCAGTGTTTTGCAACGGTGGCGCTCGTCGGCGTGTTCTATCCCTTCTTTGAGGGCATTGTGTGGGGCGGCAATTTTGGCATTCAGGACTGGATGGAGTCCAGTTTTGGCGCGCCGTTCCGCGACTTTGCGGGCTCGATTGTCGTGCACGCGCTGGGTGGCTGGATTGCGCTTGCAGCGGTATTGAACCTAGGCCCACGTCTTGGACGTTACACCAAGGATGGAAGGTCGGTCGGCATTCCGCCTTCCTCCATTCCGTGGTTGGCGCTTGGGTCGTGGATGCTTTGTGTTGGCTGGTTCGGCTTCAATGTGATGACAGCAGCATCGCTGGAATCGGTGACGGGTCTTGTTGCCATCAACTCATTAATGGCCATGATTGGCGGTATTATCATGGCATTGTTTGTGGGCCGAAACGATCCGGGATTTGTGCACAATGGCGCGTTGGCCGGCCTTGTGGCTGTTTGTGCGGGTTCTGACATTCTGCATCCGATCGGCGCATTGATTGTGGGTGGTGCCGCTGGTGCGATTTTCGTGTTCGGTTTTGACTGGTGCCAGAACAAACTGAAAATTGATGACGTGCTGGGTGTGTGGCCATTGCACGGGCTTTGCGGCGTCTGGGGTGGCGTCGCAGCCGGCATATTTGGTGCTGAGGCACTTGGCGGCATGGGCGGCGTATCATTGGTTTCTCAATTGATCGGTTCTGTGGCCGGTGCTGCCTATGCGATGGTTGTGGGCTTTATCGTCTATGGCGTGCTCAAGGCAGTTACTGGCATTCGCATGAGCGAGGAGGACGAAATCCGCGGTGCGGATCTGGCCATTCACAAAATTGGCGCCAATCCGGAAAACGAGATCATCCGCTAAATACGCTGCACTCAACTAGAAACCCGGCACTTTCGCCGGGTTTTTGTGTTGCAAATTATCGATGGTTAATGGGCGCTTAACCATCGCGGCTTAGTCTGGGCCCGATATTGTTCGGCAATTGGGCACCAGGGACCAGACATGCAGTTAAAACGCTCACGCTTGGCATCGGCCAGTACAGATTTTTCGCCACAGGAGCTTGGCACTGAATCGCGCTCCTATGGCATGACAAATTTGCTGTGGCGCCAGTTTGAATTTGTGGTGGGCCTGCTATTGGTGGTGTTTGCCATATTTGCTGTTTTTGCGCTGGCCACCTGGAATGCTGCGGATCCTTCATTTTCTCATGCAACCGACGCACCTGTAACCAATGCCATGGGATTTGCTGGCGCTGCGGTCTCTGACATTTTGATGCAGTTCTTTGGCCTGGCTTCTCTGGCAGTGCTGGCACCGCTTGTTTTTTGGAGCTATGCGTTGGTGCTTAATCAACGCTGGTACTACCGGATGCGCCGCTTGGCGCTTTGGCTTTTGGGGAGCCTGCTTACTGCGGCAGTGCTCGGCTGTGTTCCTGCTACAGATAATTGGCCTCTGCCGTCCGGATTGGGCGGCGTGACGGGTGATATGGTGCTTAAAGTTCCCGGCATGCTGCTTGGTGGATATCCAACCGGCTTTGCTGCCTTTGCGATCGGCGCTTTGTTGATTGTTCCTGCCTATTTGGCGATGGCAATTGCGTGCGGGTTTTTCTGGAAAGATATCGAAATTGGCGCTGTAGATAGTTCAGCGGAAGAGATGGATGACGAGCCGTCCGGTTTGATGCGTTTTGTCAGCATTGGCGCATTCCTACATGCCATTTATTCTTTCAGATCCTCTCTGCGGCGACTGTTACCCCGACGCAGACGTGCTTCCGTGTCTGCAAGATCGTCGCAACGCATGCGGGTCGAACCGGACATGGATCGATCATTTGATCCCTCGATAAGCCAGGATGAGTATGGTTTCGAGGGCGATTTTGCTGGTGATGATCAGTGGTCCGGTGCCGAGGATTGGGCACCCGCGCCCGTGCCAGCGCAACCCGAAATGCAACCGGCGACTGCTTCCGCACGCGTTTCAGCAGCAGCGCCGGCGCCAAAACCGAGCGTCCGGGTAAAACGCGAAGCTCAGACCACGCTAATCAAGAATGGCGATTTTGAACTGCCGCCAGTGCACCTGCTTAACGAGCCCAAAAACATTGTACGGGATGAGAGCCTTTCACCTGAAGCATTGGAGCAGAATGCGCGCGTGTTGGAAGGCGTGTTGGAGGATTTCGGTGTAAAAGGCGAAATCATTCATGTCCGACCGGGTCCTGTTGTTA
>JAHEJF010000186.1 GCA_024639025.1 Ahrensia sp.
AAATGAAGATGCATGATCTTCATTTTTAGACTTTCATAAGCATCATCTATGGCTAGACTGGGTATTCATCAAGGTAATGTTTGCGCTGACCAGCCCAATTCGCGCAAATTCACGTTCACAGGCGATCACAAAGGGATGAGTTCATGGCAGGCGGAGCGACTCCCGCATTGTTTTCGGAAGCGATCCTGCTTTTGGGGGGCGCCGTGGTGGCAGCGCCGCTGTTCAAGCGTCTGGGTCTGGGCACTGTTCTGGGTTACCTTGCTGCAGGTGTTGTGATTGGTCCGATACTTCGGCTGATCACCGATCCAGAGGCCATTTTGAAGGTTTCCGAGCTTGGGGTGGTCTTCTTGTTGTTTGTCATCGGATTGGAGCTCAAACCGGCGCGGCTTTGGTCGTTGAAACGCGACATATTCGGCCTTGGTTTGCTTCAGGTCGGGATCAGCGGGATCGCGCTTTGTGTATTGGCTATGGTGCTTGCTGCACAAGAATTTGCGTCAGCTGCCGTGATCGGATTTGGCCTGGCATTGTCGTCGACGGCATTCGCGTTGCAAATTCTCGAAGAACGCGGCGAAATGAATAGGCGCCACGGACAAAAGGCATTTGCCATCTTGCTGTTTCAGGACTTGGCAATTGTTCCACTTCTGGCATTTGTGCCCTTGCTCGTACCGGCCACAGCGGACACGGGCGGCAACGGATTGGCCGAATTTGCCATTGCCCTTGCCGCGATTGGATTTTTGGTCCTGGTGGGCCGCTTCCTGTTGACACCATTGTTCCGGATTGTCGGCAACTCTGGCGCGCGCGAAGCGATGATCGCCACCGCACTTCTGGTTGTTTTGGGCGCAGCCTATCTGATGCAATTGGCAGGGCTTTCGATGGCAATGGGCGCCTTTATCGCTGGCGTGATGCTGGCTGAATCTTCCTATCGTCATGAGCTTGAAGCAGATATTGAGCCATTCCGTGGTCTGTTGTTGGGATTGTTCTTCATAGCCATTGGCATGAGCCTTGATCTGGCTGTACTTCTCGATCATTGGACGATAATTCTGGTCGCGGTCCCAATCCTCATGATCGTCAAGACTGCGATCATCTATTCGCTTTGCTTGATCTTCAAAAATAAGCATGACGTATCGCTACGCACTGCACTGGTGCTGCCACAGGGCGGCGAGTTCGGATTTGTGCTTTTCACAGCTGCGGCTGCACTGGGCATATTTGATATTCAGACAGCGTCGCTGCTTATTGCCATAGTCACACTATCCATGGCCTTGACCCCCCTAACAGTTGCAATTGGCGGAATTCTTGAGAGAGAGAGCAGTGATGACGAGATGGACGAGGACTTTAAGGGCGCGGAAGACCATACCGATGTGTTGATGGTCGGTTTCTCCCGCTTTGGGCAAATCGCTGCGCAAATCTTGTTGGCTGGCGGCAGCAATGTGACCATTATCGATCAGTCAGCAGCGCGGGTGGAGGCGGCGGGCAAGTTTGGCTTCAGAATCTATTTCGGCGATGGCACGCGAAAAGACGTGCTCGAAGCGGCCGGTGTCCGGCGAGCCCGGATCATCGCTGTTTGCACCCACAAAAAGGAAATTACGGACAAGGTCGTCGATCTGATCCAGACGCAATATCCTGACGCTCATTTGTATGTGCGTGCATATGATCGGGCACACACGCTCGAACTAAGGGCCAAGGGTGTGGATTACGAATTGAGAGAAACCTTTGAATCAGGCCTCGTATTTGGTGGCAAGACATTGGAAGCGCTGGGGACCAGCGACGCAATCGCCAACGATATCATGGAAGATGTACGCAAACGTGATACCGAGCGCCTTCGCGTGCAGGCAACAGATGGTATTTCCGCCGGCAATCACATGGTTCATACCAAACCTGTTACACCCGAGCCGCTTTCCAAGCCTCGCAAGGAAGGCAAGATTGTCAATCTTGAGGTTGAAAACCAAAACAGTTCCAGTGCCAATGACGCGGCAGAGTAGATAAGGGCAACGATTTGACCGAAGACAGCAAGGCCGAGAGCCAGAAGGCCAAATTCACGACTGGTTCGACCATGCGTCATGTCATCACCATGACAACAACGGGATCGATCGGATTGGTAGCCATTTTCCTGGTCGACGCCCTGAACCTCTTTTACATTTCGCTGCTGGGCCAGGAAGCGCTGGCTGCAGCAATTGGCTATGCCGGCACGTTGATGTTCTTTACCACCTCTATAGCCATCGGCATGACAATCGCGGTAGGCGCGCTGGTTTCCAAAGCGTTGGGGAAAGGTGACCGGGTACTGGCTGCTGAAAACGGCGGCGCTGCACTGCTACTGATCGCATTGGCCATGGGATTGGTCACGGCGTTCATGTGGCCCAATATCGGTTTTTTGCTCGGACTTTTGGGTGCCAAGGGCCAAACGCTAGAGATAGCCACGGGGTTTCTGCAAATCGTGCTGCCTTCGATACCAATTATGGCCATCGGCATGGGCGCATCGGGGATATTGCGCGGTGTCGGGGATGCCAAACGTGCCATGTATGTGACGCTGTTTGGCGGCGCGGCATCTGCAGTACTCGACCCGTTGTTCATCTTTGGATTTGACCTTGAGGTGACCGGTGCGGCGATATCAACGGTGATTTCTCGTTTCTTAATCATGGCCGTTGGCCTGCATGGTGCAATCTATGTCCACCATTTGGTCAAGGTGCCCAGTCGGCGCACTTTTTCCGGCATTGCCCGGCCGTTCGCGATCATCGCCGTACCTGCCGTGATGACCCAACTTGCTACGCCCGTCGGCAATGCCTATGTCACCGCCGAGATTTCAAATTTCGGCGACGATGCCGTTGCTGGATGGGCTGTGATCGGTCGTCTGATCCCCGTTGCATTCGGGGTGATTTTTGCTCTGTCAGGTGCAGTTGGGCCTATCCTTGGACAGAATTATGGCGCCAAACTTTACCACCGCATCTATGAAG
This sequence comes from Ahrensia sp., assembly GCA_024639025.1. Classification (GTDB taxonomy): domain Bacteria; phylum Pseudomonadota; class Alphaproteobacteria; order Rhizobiales; family Rhizobiaceae; genus Ahrensia. The sequence continues at coordinate 2,949 of JAHEJF010000186.1, forward strand.
CCATGCGCGATGCCTTGATATTCACCTTGATTTACGTCCTGGCCACTTGTCTTTTGCTTGCGCTGCTTGCCGGTACTATAGCCGACATATTCGGAGCACAAGGCGAAGCTCGTGATCTGATTCTGTTTTTCTGTCGCTTCGCTGCATTGAGTTTCCTGTTCAATGGAGCGCTTTTTGTTGCCAACGCGGCGTTTAACAATTTGGGTTATGCGCTCTACTCAACAGTGTTCAATTGGGGTCGTTCGACGCTTGGTGTCATTCCATTCGTTTGGGTAGGTGCTCAGTATTTCGGCGCACAGGGCGTTATCGCCGGTTGGGCACTTGGTGTTGTGGTCTTTGGCGTTGCAAGCGTTATCGTTTGCTTCCGTGTCATCAGGAAAATCGAGCATGCTGACGATGATTTCACCGACGGCAATGTACCACCGCCATCAGCACACTCGCCGTTCACCAGCGCCAAGGGCGCAAATATCAGCTAGCTTTTTCAATAGCCTGATCCAGCGCCCGCCTAAGTTCGTCGCGCACACCTTCTGAATCAGCCAGGATTTGCTGTGCTTTGAAGAAATCCTGCACTCGGTATTTGGACACGTTAGGGCGCAAGAAAATGTCGGGTGGCGACAATGCCAATTTATGAGAAAGAATCGATTGCATCATCAGTTGGCTCGCGCCGTATGCGCTATCTATGGCCCTGGGTCGCTTTGTCGGATCGCCTGAAGGCGTGCCAATGATATCAATCCCGATGATGATATCTGCCTTGTCGTGCAAATGATCGTAAGGCACCGGATTGAATATTCCGCCGTCGACCAGAAAACGCTCCCGGTGCTTTACGGGTTGGAACACAAAGGGGATGGAGGCAGATGCAGCCAGGGCGGTGAACAAATCGCCGCTCTCAAAAACGCATTCCTTGTAACTGTAGTAGTCGGTTGCACTGATTGATGTTGGAATGAGGAGGTCTTCAAATGTCTCTTTTATCTGCTCTGGAAGGAACGCTTTGAGTACGTCCTGCGCATCGAGTTGCGCAAAACTGTCTTCTTTGGAGAACAAAGTCCTCAAACTGCCGGATTTGGATCTCAGGAAGCGGCGCAGCACTTCGGTCCTGTTGCCAGCCAGATCAAGCGCATATTGACGAATTTCCTGACCGCTCATGCCCGATGCCATGGCGGCACCCATTATGCCGCCTATGGAAGCACCCGAAATGGCGACCGGGCGGATGCCCAATTCATCCAACACCTCGATGACGTGAATATGCGCATATCCACGCGCGCCGCCTCCACCAAAAGCAATGGCTACCGTTGGACCGGATTGTGAGCCAAGATCAAGAACTGCGGTTTCACTCATGTGTGTTCCAATTTTGATCCGCCATTTTCCACTTGCTTGATGAACCTTAGAATTGTGTCACCTGCACGTCGCTCATCTATGATCTTAAACCCCTCTGGTAAACGAAATGGCGCATTCAACGCTTCTTCCAAAACGATCAGGGCATCTACATTTAACCAGTTTCCCTGCTTGAGTGCTATCAGAGCATCTTCACCGAGATTTTTGCCGTAGGGCGGATCAGCAAATACAAGATCAAATGGCTGCATTGTTCCTATTTCGCCCAGTTTTGTAGCATCACGTCGAAACAGTTTTGAAGAGCCCTGCAGTCCTAGCGCCTGAATTGTCTGGCGCAGCAAACCGCGCCCTTGAGTACCGATCTCCACAAAGAGCACAAACGCCGCTCCACGCGACATTGCTTCAAATCCCAGGGCTCCCGTTCCGGCAAAAAGATCCAGCACGCGACTTTGATCCAATTTGTCGGCATGGGTATGTTGGAGGATGTTGAACAGGCTTTCGCGGGCGCGATCAGTTGTTGGCCTGATCTCTTTGCTGCCCGGCCTGGGCGCTCCAATACTCCGTCCGCGAAACTTACCGCCGACAATCCTCATATCGCCCATCAGCCTCTTTTATTGCGCGGAGGTTTGGACCCGGATGGCTTTCCAGTCTTGCCGGATTGGCCGGACTTCCATTTGCCGGCACGGTCATTGCTGGACTTGCTTGGTTTGCCGCTTTTCGCCTTGTCACCCGGCTTTTCGAACATTTTGGCGCTTCTGCGCTCGCCCGATGATGCCTTGGCGCCGAACATGCCGCGAGAGCGGA
>JAHEJF010000187.1 GCA_024639025.1 Ahrensia sp.
ACACCATCAACGAACGGCGCTTGCAATACCGTAAGCAGGCCGCATAATACCAACCGACAGATGAGCCAAACTCTTACTTTATTTTAGCTGGCATCTGCCCATAATCATCTGATGACGGACAGGTATAAATTCCAAATTGAGGAATGAATTTGTTTGTGGTTCTTTTGTCATAAATATATTCCTATCGAGCAAAGGCACATAAACCTCCGCTTTGGGTTTAGTTTAACAAGGAAGACGGTACTGTCAGAGCAAAACCATAAATACGTTCAATGTCGTTCGAGCAGCTTACGACAATCTAAAAAATGAGCAATGTAAATGCTGCTGAATTGTCACTAAACTAGCCAAGTAATAAACTTTGCTCTGACAGTGCCACTCTAAGCCATGTTGTGGCTTGTCAAATGGCCTTTGCAATCGTCCGTGCCAATTCCTGCCAGGCTGAGCTATGGGCGCCCACAACGTCTTCCGGATTGGATGACCGGGCCTTGGACGTGATATCGAATTGGCGAATACGGCTGCGTGTGCGAACCACATCCCGGCGGATTGAAAATTGCCCTGACAGGCGCATGGTGTTTGAATTATTGACCAGCATTTGCTCGATATCGATGCGAATCTCAGCCTCCGGGATACCGCCCAACGGCCAAGGATCGGATGCCACCTCTGCGCCGGTGATGCTCGCAAGATTTCGTACCAAAAAAAGCCGCATAGCGCGCTCGGTATCATCGGCCCAGTCCGCCTTCGGTAAACTGACAATTGCACCGGTTTCATTTTGGATAAGTATTCCAGCTTCGGTGGCGTAGGTCGGCAGGCTAATCTTCAAGACAGAAATCGTTCGCGCGTCGGTTGGAACCTTCGCTTCTAACGAATTTGCATCAATTAAGAAGCGGTCACGCTGTTCGCCCATGCACCCGACCAGCAATAGAAAGAAAGCGAGAATTGAGAATTTGCGCATAATCAACGACGTCCGGTAATAAGTGAACTTGGATTGCGCTCAATACTACGAGCGAGCGAACGAAAAGAGTCGGCGGTTGATGAAATGTCGTTAAGCACACCTCTGACATCGCCGTAAAAACGTGAATTAGTATCATAACCGGAGACTACAGCCTGCAAACTATCAGCAGTCGCATTAAGGCGCTTTGCCAATTCCGGCAAAGTACTTACAGCACTATCAATAGAATTTAACGCGCTATCTGCACTTTTCAGCGTTGCGTTTAGGCTTTCGATAGCGCCGCCTTCACGCAATTCTTTCATGAGTGCTTGCACTTCTACAAGCGTATCGGCCAAAACGCCATCAACCGACTGAAGCGCACCATCAGCGCTTTTTAGCGTGGCATTCAAATTCTCAACAGCGCCGCCCTCACGCAGATCTTGAAAAAGCGCGTTAACCTCGGCAAGAGTCTTATTGACATTTTCCACAGAGCCGCCAGTACGCAAATCGCTTATTAATGATTGCGCTTCTGAGAGCGTTTTTTCGACTTCGCCATCAACAGTTTTCAGCGCTGCCTCAGCTCCCTTCAAAGTTGCATTTAAACTTTCAACAGCGCCGCCATCGCTCAATTTGCTGATTAATCGTCGTACTTCCGAAAGCGTTGTCTCTACTTCCTTATTTACTGACTTAAGCGCTGTGTCGGCACTGCTCAAGGTGGCATTTAGATTTTCAATGGCGCCGCCCTCCCGCACCTCTGTAATCAATGTGCGTGCCTCGCCAAGAATGCTGTCGATTTTTTCTGGAATTTGATCCATGCCCTCGGCAGCCAAAACACCCTCTGCTGTTGCCGTCAAATTGGAAAAACTCGCCAATGCAAGGCTAGCAGAGTTTATCAATTCTTCGATCGGCAGCTGCGAAACCCGTTCCATAAGTCCGTCAACACCGGAATCAGTATCAATCGCAGAAGATGCAACAGTTGGTATAAATGTTCGCCCATCTGCATCGACAGTAAGTTCCGCAGGCAATGCAGCCGACAAGTTTGCAAGTTCCAGAATAACCGTTTGTCCAAATAGACCTTCTGAGCCCACACGTGCACGTAACCCATTGGCAACACGCTGTCTGAGCAGTTCACGCACTTCGTTGTTCGAAATCTCGGTTGAAATTCCAAGCCGTGATCGCGACAATTCCATGTCGATACGCAAATTCACGCCTTCCTCGCTCCCTGATTTGGGTGGAATGCCAACAACATCGATAACATCGCCCACTTTGACGCCCTTAAACCGGACCAGCGTATCCAGTCCGAGACCGTTCACATCTGAGGAAAGTAGAATAGATATTGGAATATTCGAGGTCTCTTTTTCTTCAAACGCATCCGCACGCGCAATTTCCTCACTTGAAAACACATCATAAACATGTGCATCCGTGACTGCCTCTCCACCTGTAACCGGTGTGCCAAAAGTGACACCGCCTTCAAGCAGAGCCGCAAGGCTATTTACCTTGAGTGCAAGTCCTTGCGCGCCCAGATTGAACGATAAGCCGGATGCATCCCAAAAACGCGTCTTGGTGGTTAGTCGTTCATTAAACGGCGAAAAAATAAATGCCTCCATCGTAACCATGGAACCTGATTCCGAAAGCTTTGGCTGGCCGATCCGCCCCACTTCAATGCCGCTTGTCAGAACAGGGGCGCCCGCTGCCAGTTGCCCGCCAGCCCGCGCCCGCAAAATCACGCGGGTACCCTCTTCGTGTTTCGAAGAGAGTGGTGGGATCGCAAGCGCAGAAAATTTATCCGCTGGAACGCCTGGATCCCCGTCCCAATCAGCAGCGATATAAACACCGGAAAGCAATGTCCCAATGCCGCTCACGCCTCGAGCTGTCACAGTCGGCTCGACAAGCCAAAACTGAGCATCGGTGTCCACATATTGCGCAACCTCCTTGTCAAAGCGAATTTGCGCTTCTACCGCCGTCATGCCTTCAGCAAAACCAATTCTCTCCACAACGCCGACCCTCAGATCGCGAATGCGCACTTCCGTGGTGCCTTCGACAATTCCCGATGCGGATTTAAAAGTGATGGTCACCAAGGGTCCGCGCGCTGCGTAATTGTTCCAAACAACCCAAGCTGATATTGCTAGCGCAAGAAGCGGCATAAACCAGATCAGCGACGGCAACCTTTTGCGCTTTTCAGCCACTGGAGACGCAAGCCGATGTGGCGACGGTGTGTTAGAGCTGTTCATTCTGGTTTTCCTTGATCGGCAACGTCCCAAATCAAACGCGGATCGAATGCTTGAGCTGACAACATCGTAAATATAACGGATAGAGCAAAACATGCCGCTGCAGGGCCAGGCTTGATTGATGCGACGACATCAAATTGAACAAGCGCAACTAGTATCGCAACCACAAATACGTCAATCATTGACCATCGGCCAATAAATTCCACGGCGGAATGCAGCTTGTGCAGGCGATGAGAGTCTTTGTTTTGGGTCCGTGGCAAAAGGATCGCAAGATAGCCAATGATTAGAAATTTCCCGACAGGTATAACAACACTTGCGATGAATACGATGGCGGCAATGGCAAAGGCATTGTGATGCACCAAATCAACAACGCCGCCGACAATCGTACTGTCTTGCGTTTTTAAAAGCTGGGTTGTGCGCAACATCGGATAGAGATTTGCGGGTACATAGACAATAAGCCCGGCAATAAGCCACGCCCAAACGCGCTGCAGGCTTTTATGATCCCGGCTTTGCAGACCAGCGTGGCACCGCGAACAGACATGATCAGCAGCATGCGCGACTAGACCGCAGCTGGTGCAGGCAACCAAGCCAACATCTCGCGCAGTTATCAAGCTCTGTTGGTGGCCAGTGACGCCCATAACGTATTCCTGCACATGAATGTATCTTGAAAAGCGTTCAAAAGAACCAAAAGCACGAAGGCCCAAAAAGCAACACCGGTTTCGATCGTTGCTAAACCGGCAATCTTGACCAACGCAACGGCAACCCCAACCATAAATATTTCGGCCATCGCCCAGGGTTTCAACGAAAATGCCAGTCGAAGCGCATATTCAGCACCAATGCTGTTCTTAAGTCCGGCAAGTGATGGCGCCAATGCATACACCAAAGCCAATGAACGTAAAACAGGTGCCACGACGATGAAACATAGTACTGCGAATGCTAGTGGAACCATAATGCCCGTACTAAATCCGAATATAACATCAACTACTGATGCGCTTGAAGCAAATGAACCAGCATTCAGACTCAAAAACGGAGTAAATAGAACAATTCCCATCAAAATCGTCGACGTTAGCGCGAGGCTAACGACACGAATGATGGCCTCAGACTTACCGAGTGTCAGACGATACCCGCAGCTTGCGCACCTTGTTCGCGATATTAGTTCGTCGTCGCTGAATCTATGGAGAGTATCACAGTGCGGACAGGCGATGTACGCAGGATTGTAAGCGACCTCATGTATCGTATCTGTCATTGACGGCCCCGAGGTTGATAAGAATATTCAATCACTGAAGGATGTTAAGTTCCTCGTGAATGAAGAGCGTAGGTTGTCGAGGAAATGATTGAGCGTGACCGAAAAATCCGTGCGCTGCAACCATTTTCGAAAACTAAAAATCGATCTTGAATTTTCGCATCAGACTATTCTAATCCGAATTGGAATTTATGGAGCACTAGCAGAGCCACTCGCCAGTTTTCGCGGTGGTCTTGGATCCTCTAGAGTGCCTAAGCAAAACCCACTCAAGCAATTCTATTCGTCTACGGAGATCATTTATACTTGGCAGCTGATGAAGGTCAGTTTTGTCCGCTTAGCTGTCCTTGGAGCACTTTTTGGCGGATGGCTGCTCGGAGCCCTACTAAGACCTTTGATTTTCAAATTTGCTCGGCGCTCACGGCCCTAAGCTGCCGTTAGTGCAATCTGCCTTGCAATTAAAAGCTTCTCCGAAGCGGACATTCGGTTTTATCGTTTCATGAAAATATTTTGAAACCATCATGTGGACAAATCTGGCAATCAGTGCCGTCTGACGAACGGCCCAATTTTTTAAGCTGGAGCCAGAATGCTGGCTAAGTCATCCTGAGGTTGCATTCGCGTATCCATGTCAAGGCCACCTTGAATATGAGCCAAGTGGGAAGTAAGAAGCTGAACAGCGCTTTCA
>JAHEJF010000188.1 GCA_024639025.1 Ahrensia sp.
ATCACGCCGCCCTTTGTGATTGGCCTCGCCATAATTCTCCTTTTTGGCCTTTCAGGCAGCGTTACCGTGTTCTTTGCCGATTTGTTTGGTGTTCAACCGACGCGCTGGGTTTATGGACTACCGGGCATTCTGATTGCCCAGACACTCGCATTCACGCCGATCGCATTCCTGGTGCTCATCGGTGTTGTTGAAGGGGTCAGTCCCTCAATGGAAGAAGCAGCGCAAACGCTGCGCGCCAATCGATGGCACACGTTCCGAACGGTCTCCTGGCCATTGATGCGACCCGGAATTGCAAACGCGTTTCTTCTCGGCTTCATCGAATCCATGGCAGACTTCGGTAACCCGCTTGTTCTTGGCGGCAATTTTGATGTTCTGTCGACAGAGATATTTTTTGCCATCGTTGGCGCCCAATATGACCAGGGTCGCGCCGCCGTCTTGGCCATTGTTTTGCTTGGTTTCACGCTGGCTGCGTTCTGGGCGCAGCGTTTCTGGTTGGGCAAGAAGAGCTATACCACCATGACGGGCAAGGGCGACAGCGGCGTCCATCCTCATCTGCCAAAAGCCATGGCGGTACCGGTTTTCACCATCGCTGCGCTTTGGACCGTTTTCACGATCATCATCTATTGCATGATCATTTACGGATCATTTGTTGAATTATGGGGCATCGACAATTCGCTGACTTTCAAGCACTACGGTACCGCCTTTTCGATCCGGTTTGAGGAAGAGGGCCTGCGGTGGACAGGGTCCGCATGGAACTCTTTCTGGACAACAATCCAAATCGCGGCAATTGCAGCACCACTGACGGCAATCGTTGGTCTTGTCACCGCCTATCTGTTGACGCGACAGAGTTTCGCCGGGAAAAGTGCGTTCGAATTTGGCACCATGTTGTCATTCGCTATCCCGGGTACAGTGATCGGTGTGAGCTATATTCTGGCGTTCAATGTTCCGCCGATTGAAATAACCGGAACAGGCATAATTCTGGTGGTCAGCTTTATTTTCCGCAATATGCCCGTGGGCGTTCGGGCCGGAATCGCCTCCATGTCGCAGCTCGACAAGAGCCTGGATGAATCGTCGCTGACCTTGGGTGCCAATTCCTGGCAGACTTTTTTGAAAGTGATATTGCCGCTTCTGCGTCCTGCGATACTGGCAGCATTGGTCTACTCATTTGTCCGCGCGATGACCGCCATATCTGCCGTCATTTTTCTTGTCAGCGCAGAATATGATATGGCGACCAGCTATATTATCGGACGCGTGGAAAACAACGACTACGGACTTGCGATCGCTTATTCCACGACGCTGATCTTCGTGATGCTGGCTGTGGTGGGTGCCATGCAGTTTGTTGTTGGCCGAACAAAAATCGGCAGACGCTTTGATCAATCCCGAACCAATGTGTGAGTTGTAACAAGATGTTGAAACCCAACAGCAAAGCCGCTTCGGTAGCCTTTGAAAATGTCACCAAGGTTTACGGTACCAATGTCACTGCGGTTGACCAGGTCTCGATAGATATCGCTGCAGGCACGCTCGTTACGCTTCTGGGGCCATCGGGTTGCGGCAAGACAACAACGCTTCGCATGATTGCAGGATTGGAGATGCCGACATCGGGCCGGATCACGATCGGGGACACGGATGTAACCACGCTGCCTGCAACCGAACGTGATGTGTCGATGGTGTTTCAATCCTATGCGCTCTTTCCTCATATGAGCGTGTTGGAAAACGTTTCCTACGGTCTGAAATTCTCCGGCTTTGACAAGTCCGAGACCACCGACCGCGCACTTGCCGGTCTCGAAATTGTCGGGTTGGCCGGCTATGGCAACAGGCTGCCAAGCGAGCTTTCAGGGGGGCAGCAGCAGCGGGTTGCTGTGGCCAGGGCGCTTGTACTGGAGCCCCAGGTACTTCTGTTTGACGAGCCGCTCTCGAACCTTGATGCAAAACTGCGGCGCAAGGTCAGGGAAGACATCCGGGAAATTCAACAAAATCTGGGCCTGACCGTTGTCTATGTGACCCATGACCAGGAAGAAGCACTGGCGGTTTCTGACCGGATTATCGTCATGAACAATGCGGTGATCGCCCAAGACGGCACGCCACGCGAACTGTATGAAGCACCAGCCAGCCGCTTTGTTGCCGACTTCATCGGTGAAGCAAACATCATGGCGTGCGAGATCAAGAAGGTTGAAGGAGACACTGCCACGGTTCAAACCGGACCATATCAGCTGAAATTGCCGGCGCGCGGATTGGAATCCGGCACCGCATATTTGGGTGTTCGACCCAATCGGGTTCAGATTTCCAGCCCGAACACCAAGAATGCATTGTCAGGAGAGATCGTGCGCAAGACCTATGTTGGCAACCATCTCGAGTACACGGTCAAGACAGAAGTCGCCGAGCTTTTCTCGACGACCACTGATGTCGACGCGGCTTTTGACATTGGCGATGCGGTAAGCGTGGTTTTTGCGGACAAGGGCCCGGTTCTGCTCAGCGAATAGAGAATGAGCCAGTGGGGCAATACCAACCAGGAATATTCTGGTGCTCACTCTCCATCGGCGTCGCGGCTGAATCCGATGTACTGGGGTGTGCTATCAGACAGCTTTAGCTGCTCGCGCACGGATCGGGGAATTGAAAATATTGAACAAATCCGGGTTCTGCAATTTCTTCAAAGATCCACATTGTCTAGCGTGCAATGCATGTTTGAGATTTCACCGCCTGCCAGTGCTTTGGAAATCAGGTGAGATCGTGTCTTGGCTTCGAGTTTTTGTGCGGCATTATCAAACAGATGTTTCACAACATGCTCGCTGAGATCCAGGATCTTGCCGATTTCAAAATCGGAATGACCATTGGAGCCCAGCATGACGCATCTGGCCTCATTGGAAGAAAGCAGCTTTGCTTCAAACAGCGTTGACACCTCGGGAAACTGGCCAATCAACAGTGTCGTTGCATTGGATATGATTCCAACCAGCATTTCACGCGTATCACCTTTAAACTCGGTGTTCATCAAGCCGACTGTATAGACCGCGAGCCCGCGACCAATCACGAGTGGTATGACCGCAATATGCGCATGGTCCATTTTTTTGAGCTCTTGCAAGAAACGCTTGCTGAGAAAGTCAATATGCGCGGTTTGTTGAATGTGCAGGGCATCGAAGGGCGACAGCCGCTTTTGTGCTTCCCTGGAAATTGGACAGCCTCCGGTGTCACGCAATCCGATAGCAAGATCCGATATCACCTGTGGATAGGCGCCATAGGGCCGGATTGGCGGCTTCTCATCCTGCAGATCGCAGAACTTGACTGAGAGCAGCTCAAAATTCAGCAGTTTCAATTGCTGGGAAAGAACAGCACAGGCCCAATTGATATCCTTGGCCGAACGCAACTGGTTGGCCAGGACGAAGAGGTCCATTTCTGAATCAACAGACTCCTGAATTTTCATTTTTTTCTCGACTTGGTCCTGTTTTCGGAATTGAGCGACAAATCATAAACCACTAAACCGTAAAGAATCGTTAGTCGAAACATACCAATTGTTTATCGAGCTCGCTACCTGCCTAGCAGGTTGCTCAACATGCTTTTTCCACCCCGCTGCACAACGCCGTCTGATGCATATTGCGCAGTCGTTATCGGGCGAATTTTGCCCGGATTGTTGTCCGCAAGTCCATTGGTCAGTCGCGGCCAGAACATATGCCTTGCCTCCGTAACGTCTTTATAGGCGCGCGTCTTTTTCAAAAACCAGGTCACGGGATCGCTTATCAATTGCCCATTTTCCGCTTTGGTCTCCCGTTCAGGACGGCTTTTGAGAGGAATTGGCCAGCATGCGCGCAACCAGCGGCGCGCCCAAAATGACGATGAAGATTCGCAAGATGTGATGGGCAACAACAAAGGCAACATCAGCACCGACGATCAACGCCAACACCGTCATTTCGGCTTGTCCACCAGGCGCAAAAGACAGCAACGCCTCCATACCCCGGGCAAGGCCGAGCCAGTAAACCGTTTCGACAAACATAATGGTGAGCAAAATGAGAATGACGCAAAATCCAAGACCTGCGACCAGATCGCGGCGAATTTCTGTGCTGGTGATGCCGACATATTTTGTGCCCACCATCATGCCGATAAAAAATTGTGCAGCCCAAATGGCTTCAGCAGGTGGCCTGAAATGCAAGCCGCCGGCCACCGTAACCAAGGCGGTCAATATCAAGGGCCCCAGAATTGCAGCGCCGAACATGCCCATCTTGCGCGCTGCCTGCCAGCCGATCAGGGCGCAAGCGATCATTGTCAGAATCTCAATCATTGGAATTTCTGCAGCTGGTAAGCCCGGTGGCTTGGTCAGATCCGCATCCCAAATACCCCTTAAAAGGAACGGCAAGGCAACAATGACCACCAGCACCCGGGTGGCATGAATGAGGCTCAATGCGCGTACATTGCCGCCCGCTTCCTCTCCGAAGAGGAGCATGTCCTGGAGGCCGCCTGGCATCGCAGCATAGTAGGACGTGGCGAAATCGTATCCGCAATACCGCTGAAAATAGGGCACCCCGATCAATCCGATGCATACAACCATTATGGGGACCAGGATCAGCGTCGGGATCATGGCGGGGAAGCCGGCAATGACCGCAGGAGTAAGCGTCGCGCCGACAGCAACACCCAAGATAGTGCGCATACCATCGCTCAATATTTTGATCCCGCGCATGGGCACACCGGCCAATGCAGCAATCAGGCAAGCGAATATCGGCCCCAAGAGCCAGGGCAGCGGTAAGTCGAAAAAGGCAAACAAAGCCACCCCAATGCCTGCAACTACAAAGGCATTGAGTGTTGCGGTCATGCGTCCAATCCCCTCAGACGATAACGCAATGAGTTCTCAAGGTGTTTTTCGGCTGCAGTCGCTGCAGCATCGGCATCGTCGACGATGCCTTGAATGACGTCGCGCTCGGCAATGCCGCCTTTGGATAGGGGCGACAGAAACCGGGCCGCTGCCGTGTCGAGATCCAGGACGGGACGTGCAGGTTCTTGCGGCAGGGTGTCTCGATAGGAACGAGCAGCTTCGTAGGCCAATTCAAATGGTTTGGATTGATTGTCCGTCAGACCACTCGATTG
>JAHEJF010000189.1 GCA_024639025.1 Ahrensia sp.
ACCATTGTCTGGATCCTTGATATAAGCTCGTTCCTTGGTTCTTATGCAGTGCGTCAGACTTGAATGTCTGCCTGATTTCGGCATGCCTGACGGCCAGCTGGTGCCGATATATCCATGATAGTCGCCAATCTGTGCGAAAACCTCTTCCCGCAATGGTTCTTGATGACCATCGCGAACCCACTCCAATAGATTTCGGCCTTGATTTTCCGGAGGGGCAACACCCGCAATATCCAAAAGTGTCGGGAACAAGTCGACTGAACTTGTCAGGCCTTCAATGCGTCGCGGACTTCGTTCATCTGCGCCCTGTGGCGGGACAATGATCAAGGGTACGTGGAGGAGGCACTTGTAAAGCGATTCAGACTTGTTGAAGAGTCCTTTCTCTCCCGTGTAGTCGCCGTGGTCTGACCCCAACACAATCCAAGTATTTTCCAACATGCCGCGCTCATCCAGCGCTTTGTGCAAGCGAGCCATTTCGTCATCGATGTAACGGATCATGCCGTAATAAGTTGCAAGAGCTCTGCGAAAGTCTGCCTCTGTGGCTTTATCGGTACCCACATCCTGACGTGCGAAGCGGTGCCAATCCGGCAATTCTTTCAGATCGCCGATATCCGGTAGTGTCAAACCGTCAGGATCAAACATCGAGTCATAGGGCCGTGGGACGAAATAGGGAGGATGCGGATCGTCGTAGCACATGTGCAGGAAGAACGGTCGCCCGCTGGCTTTGGCTTGGTCAGCCATGCGTATCGCGCGGTCCGTAAGCAATGCCGAATTGCCCTGGCTGGCATCAACATCAATTGCACCGCTTGACCAGGCTACATCCTTGCGACCGGATCGAATGTGGTCCAGCCACGAACTATAAAGTGGACCACGCTCATGCATCGGTGATTGCTCGTGCCATCCGCGCGAAAGATTGCGCTCAGGTTCGTAATGGCCCGCCGCAGCGGTATAGTATCCGGCGTTCTGCAGCAGCTCGGCGAGCTGAGGCAGATTGAACGGAGCGCGATTTTGATGGCAGGTGACGCCATGAACTTGCGGAAACATACCTGTATGAACCGACGCACGCGACGGCGTGCAAATCGGCGCAGCCGAATATGCGTCTTCAAATACCCAGCCGTTTTCAGCCAAACTGTCACAATAAGGCATTGAAATGTCTCTATTGCCCATGAACGACATGGCCGACGCCTTGGCCTGATCAAACATGACATACAAGATATTCGGTGAGTTGTTCATCCCGAATAGCCGTTGTCGTCCAACCACTTATTGAGAAGATCCAAGGCGCCTTTTTCGGGGGCGCTAAACGGAGCCCTGCAGGGTCCAACTGGGATGCCCATTCTGTTCAACGCATGCTTTAGTCCCGGCATCACGCCGGTTTGTAGCAAAATTGCGATCAAAGCATTTGCTTTGCCCTGAAGTTGGCGTGCTTTGTCCACATCGCCGGCTTGAACAGCTGTTTCGATCCCCACATAAACGTCGCCGATCAGATTATAGGTCGACCCGATTCCGCCATCGGTTCCCATGGCGGCAGCCCCAAGAAACATCTCATCAGTGCCAAAATAAAACTTCTTGCTTGGTGCACTCGCGCGCAATTCTTGGAATTGAAAAAGGTCGGTCGCTGTAAACTTTGCACCGACAATGCGTGGATCCCGCATGAGTTCCAGCAGCTTCGGAGTTGATAAATCTGTCCCTGTCAGTGCTGGAATATTGTAGATGATGACAGGAAGTTCCGCAGCATCAGCGATCGCCAAATAATAGGTATTTATGTCGTCGAAGTTATGTTTGTAGTAGTACGGTGGAACCGCGGAAACTGCATCATATCCACTCGCTTTGGCAGTCTCGGCCAATGCAGTTGCATCGCCAGTCGATGCCGCTCCAACATGGGCAATCAGAGTGCATTTTCCTCGCGCATACTCTGCAAGGACGGTCAGCAAATGCGCACGTTCTTCACGGCTTTGCAAAATACTCTCACCTGTAGACCCACTCGCATAAAGACCGTGGACGCCCGTCGAAAGAATGTAGTCAACGAGTGGTGCGACCCCATGTTCATTGAAGCTTCCGTCCTCACCGAACGGCGTCAGCATGGCCGCAAAAATCGAACCTGATATCATTTCTCGTCGAGCTCCCAATTAGTCTGACGCCAATTCGATCAAATAAATCGACATCAGCTGTTTCAATTGGTAAGCCTGATAATCATTTTGGTCAACCAAAAATAAAAAAGTAGACACCAAAAGATTTCTATGGTTTGCTTTGGGCTTCTGGGAGGAATCGTGGTGACTGAGAAAACAGCCTCATCTATTGCCAGCAGTTTGGCGGCCGACATTCATTTGGGCCGCTACCAACCTGGCGACATGTTGCCGAGTGAGCGCGGTCTTTGTGAAAAATTCTCAGTGGGTCGCAATGTGATCCGCGAAGCAACAACAATCCTGCAAGGTATGGGGCTTGTTGATCAGTCCAAGGGCAAACGCCCCCGCGTGATTTCACCAACACTTGCAAAGGTTATGGAAGGCGTCGGAAGCGCGGCGCAGTACTTTTTTTCCGGAAGTGAAGGACTTGCGCATCTCGAACAAGCCCGGCTTTTCCTTGAGACCAGTCTTTTGCGTTATGCAATTGAGCACGCGACCAATGCCCAGATCGGCAAACTGGTAGAGGCGATTGATTTGTGCGAGCGAAGCATTGATGAAATTGAAGCATTTCGCGATGCGGATGTTCAATTTCACCGGATTATCGCTGAAATTCCAGGCAACCCGATTTTTGTGGCGCTGCACGACACTTTTGTCGAGCGCCTCATGAAGAACCGCGCTCTGCTTCCGGATTTCAAAGAGCGCAACCAAGCAAGCAATCAAGAGCATCGCGAAATCGTTGACGCAATTCTTGACAAAGATGCTGACCGGGCACTCGCAACTCTGACCGGACATCTTGAGCGTAATTTTGGCACATATTTCCGACTGACGATGGAGCGAAAACCGACCGCTGAAAACATAACAACATAATCAAATCAAAGGGAGAATCTTCATGAACAAACTACTTGGAATTGCTGTCACAGCAGCGATGGCAACCACGTCAACATTTGCCTACGCTGAAAGGGTCAACCAATTGTCCGACGAGCGGGTCCGCGCTGCGATCGCATATGCAATCGATATGGAAACAATCGTCGAAACTCTATTCGAAGGCAAAGCGATTGTTGCGGACTCAATGATACCTAATGGTCCCTACAAGGCAGAGGGATTGGAGCGTTACGCTTATGATCCAGACAAGGCTCGAGAACTGCTCGCAGCGGCCAACTGGGACGACAGTCAGGTTCTTGACGTCGTATACTACTATGGCGACCAGCTGACGGCTGACCTGATGGTGGCACTTCAAGCCTATCTTGGGGATGTCGGCATTCAAATGACATATCGCAAGCTTGAAGGCGATGTTGGCGGTCAGCTAAATGCACTACCAGCCGATGGATCAGACACAAGTGCCGTCAAATGGGATATAGCTTACGGCGCCAAGGCAGCACTTGCGCTTCAAGAGTATTATAACGGCTATCAGTCTGGCAAAAGTTCTTACACCCCGGGCGATCCCAACCGTGATGCCCTCATTGCCTCCATCAACGGCACTGTCGATGTGGGTGAACAGCAGATGGCATTCAAAGAGTTCACGAAATTTGAAAACTCCGCTCTTTCGGATATCGCTCTGTATTACCAACAGCTGTTCATCTATGAGAGCAACCGGTTAAACCGCAATGGCGGCCAATATGGCAACGATCAATTCGTTTACGATTGGGGTGTAGTCGACTGGACAGTGGAGCCAGATGATTCAGGCAAAGCGGTGATGTATACCAATACAGCCCCCAGTACCTTTTTTGATCATCCCTGGTTGAACCCCGGCATCTATGTTTTCTCGAAATTTGGACTTGATCGGCTGATGACCGCGAATGGCGCATTGGCGCCTACAGAAGGGCAGTTAGCTGAAAGTGTTGAAGTGGCTGCCGATGGTATGTCCGTTACTTTCGATCTGAAGGATGGTTTGACATGGCACGATGGTGATGACCTGACTGCAGAAGACATTGTGTGGTCCATTGAAACTGCCAAAACAGTCCCGGGCATCAACGCGGTGTTCTCCAGCACCTTCGATGCGATTTCAGATATTTCCACTGATGGTGACAAAGTAACAATCAGCTTCAGCACGCTGGATCCCAACATGTTGCTAACATTCAGCCAGTTTGCACCTCTCCCCAAGCATTTGCTTGATGGTGTGAACCCGGCTGAATTCCAGCAGCACCCGTTCTGGCAAAATCCCGTTGGTTCTGGGCCATTCAAAATTGCCGAAGTGCAAATGAACGACTTTGTGCGATTGGTGCCATTTGAAGGCTACCATGGAGGCGTAGCCAAGATCGAAGAAATCGTAGCGTTCCCAAGTGGCGAGAACGATGGCAACGTCATTCAGAACGCTGAATCTGGGCGATTGGACTATGGATTTACAAAATCTGTTGGCGATGTTCAGGCGCTTGAAGCAATGGATCATATGCGGGTGATCCCAGCAGACATTCCTTACACCCGCTCGCTGCGCATCAACAAATTCGCGAAAATCGCAGAATAACAGTCTTGCAAAGCAACGGCGTGGCCTTTGATGGCCACGCCATTCCGCCATACGCCTAGCAAGGATTATCTGAAATGCTGACCTACATTATCAGACGACTTCTGGTCACCATTCCGATGCTATTTGTCATCAGCTTCCTTGTTTATTTCGGCCTGGAGCTGACACCCGGTGATGCGGTGTCGCATATGATCGATCCCGAAACTGCTAGTCAGATGACAAAGGAGCAGTTCGAGCAACTTCGCGAGGCGCTCGGTCTGAACAAGAGCTTTATTGAACGCTACTTTATTTGGGTCAGCAATGTATTGCAGGGCAATTTTGGACATTCGCTGTCCGGAGGCGTGGCGATCTCAACGATTGTTTTGGATAGACTTCCAGCCACCTTGGAGTTGTCGCTATTTGCGCTTGTGTTCTCTACGTTGTTTGGGTGCGTATTGGGCACTATCAGTGCTCTCCGTCGCGGT
>JAHEJF010000190.1 GCA_024639025.1 Ahrensia sp.
GGGCGCATTCGCGGCGGAGCCGCATTTGTGGCAGTTTTGTCATCGGCACTCACCGGAACGATCAGCGGATCGGCGATCGCCAACACCGCTTCAACCGGTGTCATCACGATTCCGCTCATGAAGTCCAATGGCTTTCGGCCCCAGTTCGCCGCTGGCGTGGAAGCTGCTGCTTCAACCGGTGGTCAGCTGATGCCGCCCATTATGGGCGCCGGCGCATTCGTCATGGCAAGTTATACGTCTATTCCCTATGCCACGATCGTGACGGTTTCTATCATTCCCGCCATACTCTACTTTTTGTCAGTTGCGTTCATCGTACGGATCGAAGCGGTCAAATATCAGGTTGGCGATGATATTGATCTTGTCGTCAATCGAGGAAAGCTGATCTCCGGGGGGTTGGCATTTGTGTTGCCGCTGGCTGTAATGATCTATTTGCTGATGACCGGCGTCACACCAAGTTACGCCGCGTCGTGGGCTATCGCTTCGCTGATTGTTGTGTCCTGGTTCACCTCGATTGCCGCCAAGTTTCTGGGACGTGAAAACTTCGAGCCCGTCCGTATGGGCCCCTCCAAGATTTCTGAAGCACTGCTGATTGGAATCAGATCTTCTATCCTGACGGGCATTTTGCTGGTTGCCATAGGCATCATGAACAATGCCATTGTCACCAGCGGGATTGGCAATGGCTTTTCCTTGATGATCGCCCAATGGTCAGGCGGCTCTGTTGTCGTTGCGATCCTTTTGATCGGACTGGCATCGCTTGTGCTGGGCATGGGTCTTCCGGTAACCGCTGCTTACATCATCCTGGCAATATTAACCGCGCCCGCACTTGCAGGCATTTTGGCCGATGGCATCATCATTGAGCGCCTTGTTGAAGGAATCGCCGACCCCTCCCAATCAGCGATGTTCATGCTGGTCGACAGTCCTCACGCGGCAAAAGTGGCAACTGGCATGCTGCGCGAAGAGGCAATCGCCTTGATGGCCGCCATGCCTTTTGAACTGGCCGTGACCATTCGGCCGTTGCTGGTTGATCCTGCGCTACAGGTCACTTTCCTGCTCACTGCACATTTGATCATCTTCTGGCTCAGCCAGGATAGCAATGTGACCCCGCCGGTTTGCCTTGCAGCCTTTACCGCCGCTGGCATTGCCGGATCCAAACCCATGGCAACCGGATTTGAGTCCTGGAAGATTGCCAAGGGCTTGTATATTGTTCCGTTGATGTTTGCCTACACACCTCTCATATCGGGCAGTTTGGTCGAGGTGTTGCAGATTGGTTTCTTCGCGTTATTTGGCATCTATGCAACCAACGCACTTATTCAGCGATACGCTGAGGGACCACTCAATCCGCTATTGTATATGTTGATAATCGGTGGAGCAGTGGGGTCTTTTTGGCCACTCAACTGGTTCGCCAACATAACAGGGTGCATATTGATTGTCCTGACCGTGATCCTGTCCAAAAACAATCTGCAAAATCTTGGCAGTCAAACGCCTCAGCAGGCTCCATGAGGCTTGAGCTGCATCTTTGCCGGCCTGCCCAATGACTAAATTTCGTCGGATTGCATCATCCGTCTGACGTGTTCAGCTGTCCTGAGAATTTCCCTTTCAATGTCGAGACGACAGGCCTCAAAGCGAGATGTCGGCACAGGAACCGAAATCGCATGTAGTGCGCCCGACCAATCCAAGAATGCAAAGCCTATCGCAGAAATGCCAGGCGCATGGTCCTCCAGATCATAAGCAAGACCTGTCTTTTGGACTTCGGCCCGCATCTTCAAGAATGCGTCCAGATCTCCGCTGATCCCGCGCCGTTCCCATTCCTGGGTGATCAATCGCTGCGCCTGTTCATCGGGCAACATGGAAAGAGCCGCTCGTCCGTTGGCTGTCGTTGTCAGTGGAAACACGTCGCCGACATGCGAAACAGTACGCAATCGGTGGGTACCGGGAATTTGGTCCAGGAACATCATTCCGCCGCCCTTGAGCGCCGACAGGTCTGTGGTTTCGCCTGTTGCCTGGGACAATTCAGTTAACAGCAATCGGCATTCTTCGACAGTGTTATAGCGGGTTGCAGCCGCCAGTGCGGTCAGTTCTGGTCCCAGTTTGAAACCGCTGCTGCCTTTCTCCGCAACGACAAAATTTTCTTCCTGAAGCGCGCCAACAATGCGCTGCACCGTCGAACGCGGGAGTGAAACATTTTGTGCGATCTGCCCAAGACTCATCGCCTTCGAACCGGTTTTCAGCGTGCGTAAAATTTCCGCCGCCCTGCCGATCACCTGGATGCCATTTCGGCTCGCCCTCTTTCCACTAGATACCGTCAACTCAGCCCTCGCCTGCTTTACCAATCACTCAAAACCCTACAGTATCCTTCAAAAAACCGCAATACGGTACAATATGATAATAAAAATAAAGTTCTTGACCGCAATGTGGTGCATATGTTTTCATGTAATGACAGATTGGGAGGAACAATCTGACAATTGAATTCAAAAGGCGGGCCGAAAAGCGCAGCGAGAGGGAAGTTCTATGGTCAAGATTCGCGGAATTGATTTTCAGGAAAACACCAACAACGATATGGGGCTCGAGTTTTACAACCTCAGCCACCGCTTTGGATTTCAGAACCCGAACTGGCCATATTTCCAGGACACAAAGATTGAGCGCATTCACTACATGGCCAAGTCGGGTGTTCTGAGCCAGCGCATTACCACAACCATGCACGCCACGACACACATCGACGCCCCAGCGCACGTTGTGCAAGGAACACCCTTCATCGATGAAGTGCCGCTACCCCACTTCTTTGGCACGGGCATTGTGGTTTCCTTGCCCAAAAAGAAATGGGAGTTCATCACGGGTGATGATCTGGAGAAGGCTTGCGGGCACGCCATTCGCAAGAACGATGTGTTGATCATCAATACCGGCTGGCACCACGATTATGAAGACGGCGACTATTTTGCCTATTGCCCGGGCTTTGTCCCCTCTGCTGGCGAATGGATGGTCGAAAAGGGTGTAAAGGTTGTTGGGCACGACACTCAGGCCAACGACCATCCTCTGGCAACTGCTATTGGCCCGCAGCGCAATGGTCCGCTGCTTCCGCATCTCGAAGAAGAGTACAAGGAATGGTCCGGCGGCAATGATTGGAAAGATGACTTCCCCGATTGGGAACCTGTTCACCAGATCCTGTTCAAAAACGGCATTCTGGGCATCGAAAATGTGGGCGGGGATCTCGACGCCGTCACGGGCAAACGTTGCACATTCGCATTCTTCCCCTGGAACTGGGATCGGGGAGACGGTTGCATCATTCGTCTGGTTGCCATGATCGACAAGGGCCAGGACTATCGCATTGAACCCGGCGAAACATTCTGAGCCGTTGCCGTTCTGCGGTGCGGCAGCCTGACCGCACCACTTGGTCACTATTTGGGAGGAACAAGATGCTGGTCAAACGATTTGAAGACGCGCAGCCTTACGAAGCACCAAACCACTTTGGTGTGACTGGCCTTCGCTTGCAGGGCTTTGAAGAAGGTGGTCCGACCAATCAATGGGTTGGGCTCTCCCAGTTTCTGCCGGGCGGTGGCGCCGGACCTGACAGCACGCCATTTGAGAAGGTCTACATTGTGCTTGATGGAGAAATGACCGTCATAATTGATGGACACGAGACGCTGCTGACCAAGTATGACAGCTGCACCATTGCACCCGATGAAGTCCGCAAGATTGAAAATCGTTCGAACTTCGTCTGCACAATGCTTGTCGTGATCCCCTATCCGCCGGAGGCAAGCTAATGAGTGAGTTGTCTAATCCGCTATCCATGTTCGACGTGAAAGATCACGTCGCTCTCATCACCGGCGCATCGGGCGCCTTCGGCATGGTCGCGGCCCGCATCCTGGCCGGTGCTGGTGCCAAGCTGGTACTGGTTGCTGGAAACCAGTCAGCACTCGACGCAATCGCTGACGAATGTCGCGAACTCGGTGCAGACGTCACCGCCATCAACACCCGGCCAACCAACGAAGAAATCTGTGCCGAGCTCGTCGATCAGGCCGTCAAGGCACATGGCAAACTGGACATTCTGGTTGTGGCATCGGGCATGAACAAAGTTGCACTGGTCAACGACATGGAACCGGAAACTTTTGAGGCGGTCATGGACGCCAATGTAACACAAAGCTGGCTGCTCGCGCGCGCCGCAGCCAAGCAGATGAAAGAACAACAATCAGGCAAGATCGTATTGGTCTCCTCGGCCCGCGGTCTGCTGGGTCACCCTGCTGGATACTCAGCCTATTGCGCATCAAAAGCCGCTGTTGACGGGATCACGAAAGCACTGGGCTGCGAACTTGGCGGACAGGGCATTACAGTCAATGCAATTGCGCCAACCGTTTTCCGATCGCCTTTAACCGCCTGGATGTTTGAAGACACGCCAGAGGCAGAAAAAGTACGCACCGGCTTTTTGGCACGTGTACCGAAAGGTCGTTTGGGAGAACCAGAAGACCTTGCAGGACCGCTTCTTTTCCTGGCTTCCAAGGCATCCGATTTTTACACCGGTCATATCCTTTACGCCGATGGTGGCTACACGGCAGGATGACAATGACCGATCCAAAAAACATTGCGGTGATCGGCGGCGGATTGATGGGCCATGGCATTGGTCTCATCATGGCGCGCGCTGGTCATCGCGTTGCAATTTCAGATCCGGTCCAGGACACACGCCTGTCATTGCTCCCACGCATGATGGACAGCCTCAAGACAATTGGCACAAAAGATGATGAATTGCCATCGATCATGGGTCGCGTCACAGTTCATGAGACGCTCACGGAGGCAGCGCTGAATGCCGATGTGGTGTTTGAAGCAGCACCGGAAAAACTGCCGCTCAAACAAAGTATTTTTGCGGAGCTTGAATCATGCGTTCCCGAGCATTGCATTCTGGCGTCCAATACATCGGTCATCCAGATTTCAAAAATCATGGCAGGATTGAAAACGCGCCATCGCGCCATCGGTACCCATTGGTGGAATCCCGCCCACATGATTCCATTGGTAGAAATCGTCAAGACCGAATGG
>JAHEJF010000191.1 GCA_024639025.1 Ahrensia sp.
ATCGCAACCCGCACACTTTGGCGCGGTTTTCGCTGGCATATTTTGATGTTGTCTGCGATCCCACCGCCCCGGATTATGACAAACGCCGAGGCGTATTATTTGCGCTGTTTGCAGTTCAGCCTGAGCTTGCCGTGAAGTGGGCAGATTGGCTCAAGGACAGGATGATCGAACACGCAGAAACCGATGATCATGCCATGGCAAGAGTGCTGCGCCTGGCGGCAGACGGGCTGTGGGCGTCGAACATGATTGATGGTCCTGATTCGGAGTCAGCAAACCGTGAATCTGTCAGCCAGTTCCTGAAGAATCTGTTCAGAACATAAGCGGCTTGTGGCAGCAAACCTACAGGGAATTGCTGAGCCCGTTCGGTTGATTCTTGCTGATAAGTTCTCGCTCATGACAGCGACAACCCTGCTTAATTCTCGTTACCCATACTGCAAAGAAAAGGAGGGAGCATGAGATGAAGGCAATCGCTGCAGGTGGAATAATGATCGCCGGTATTGGCATGGCCGTCATGGGCGGTAGGGACCTTGGCGCCGCATTGGGCAGTAAACCGTTTGACTATCAGAATGCATCTATCTCAGAGCGAGAAGGCTTCCTTCAAACAGAAGCGGACAAGATCGCGCGTGTGATGAAGTCGGCCCTTGTCAATTCTTCTGGTGTGGACCCGTCTTTCAGGCTTTCCGAAACCAAGGTGAGTGCAGGTGCCAAGAAGATTGAGTTTATGGTCACGGTATCGGGCGCTTCAAGGATACGCTCCAGCTTGTTCTCCAAATTGAAAGCCGCCATGAAGGAGAATGCTTGTCCGCATTACGTGAAAAGCAATTTGGGCAAGAACAATGTTCGCATGGTCACAACCTTTAAAAGCAGCAAGCGCAGCTTAGGTTCGGTCACCTATTCGAACCCTGGTTGTGCGCGTTATATGAAGTAGAACGTCCCAATAAGGATGCTGAACACGTTTGTTGATTGAAACACTGCAAGGGTGAGCAAAAACCCAATTTTGCGTGTTTTTCAACGAGCAAACGAATAACCTCTTTGATTTCTGAGAGTTAAGCTCAAATTTCAGCCGAAAAATGCCGTATTTTTGCGCTCTCTCACGCTTCTGAAATCAATTTCCAGCTATGGCGGTGCGCAGATCGACAAGAGCGGCTTCCAAAATGGCCCTTCTACACGCGATATTGACCCGTACGAAGCCAGCGCCCTTTTGACCGAAGGAGATGCCCCTGCTGACTGCCCAGCGCGCTTTGTGGCGCAAAAATTCGTGCAGGGCATCTGGTTCAAGGTCGAGTGGCCTTAAATCCAGCCACAAAAGGAACGTGCCCTCCGGTTCGATCATTTGTACTTGATCGATCGTTTTCAACTGGTCACGCACAATCGCAAGATTGTTTTCGATGTAACCGATGGCGGCATCCAGCCAGGGTGCGCCATTCTGGTAGGCTGCCAACATGGCGACGTTGGCAAAGGCGTTGTTCTTGTTCACCGTCAATCGGCTGTTTTCGACTTGGAACCGCGCTCGTTTTGCTTGGTCACTGATAATCGTGAATGCCGAACAACAGCCGGCAATATTGAAGCTCTTGGCTGGTGAGGTGATCGTGATGCTGTTTTGCGTTGCATCGGCCCCCAGCGAGGCAAACGGTACGAAATGGTGACCGCTGAAAACCAGATCCCCATGCAATTCGTCAGAGACGACCAAAACGTCATGGCGAAGACATATGTCGGATGCGGCTTGCAATTCTGCGCGGGTCCAGACCCGCCCGACCGGATTGTGCGGATTGCACAGAAACAAAATCTTGTTCCGCGGGCTGGCAGCAAGCGTCTCCAGCCCATCGAGATCCATCTCATATCGTCCATTGCCAAGGATGAGGGGGTTTTCCACGACGGTTCTCTTGTTCTCCTTGATGACATCAAAGAAATCAAAAAAAACAGGAGGTTGTACAATAATCCCATCACCCGCCGCACTGAACAGGCTGGCCGCAAGGGCCAAGCTGTTGAGTGCATTTGGTGCGCGCAGGATATGGCCAGGGTTAATGTGCCAATCGTGACGAAGCTTCATCCAGTTGCACAATGCCGGCAACAGCGCATCGGGAACGGCCTCATAGCCGAAAATGCCGTGATTCAACCGTGCATTCAACGCATCCAGTATGGGTGGCGCCGCCTTGAAGTCCATATCGGCCACGCCAGCGGCAAAAAGGTGCGCGCCGCTCTCACCCAAAAATCTGGGATGTGTCTTCAGGGATGGCACCTGGCGACGGTCGACAGGAGAATCGAAATCAAATTCCTGGTTCAATTCAAGTACCAGTTAGGTTGATGGTCACACTCCCCGCCAAATATCGGCGGGGAGCTGGAATATTCATCTAGGCTGCGAGATCGCGCAATACAGTTTGAAGGATGCCGCCATTTTTCAAATAGTCGACCTCATCCGCGGTATCGACACGGCACACCAGTGGAAGGTCGATCGTGCGACCGTCGGCATAGGTGAGCTTGGCAATGACCTTCTGACGGGGTTGAATGTCGGCCAATCCTTCGATTGAAACCATTTCGTCTCCGGAAAGACCCAAGGATTTCCAGCTTGTTCCCTCTTCGAACACGAATGGAACGACACCCATACCAACCAGGTTAGAACGGTGGATCCGCTCATAGCTCTCGGCAATGACCGCCTTGACGCCCAGCAAATTTGTGCCCTTGGCCGCCCAGTCACGCGACGATCCGTTTCCATACTCGCCGCCTGCAAGCACAACCAATGGAACACCTTCCTCGCGATATTTCATCGCTGCATCATAGATCGGCATCTCTTCCTTGGATGGATAGTGGATTGTGTATCCACCTTCCCGGCCGTTTTCGCCCAGCATGTAATTGCGGATGCGAATATTGGCGAATGTGCCACGCATCATGACCTCGTGGTTGCCGCGGCGGGTTCCGTACTGGTTGAAGTCCATTACACCCACACCATTGTCCATCAGATAGGATCCTGCCGGTGACTGCGCCTTAATGGCACCGGCGGGAGAAATATGGTCGGTGGTGATCTTGTCACCGAACAGACCCATGATCCGCGCGTTCTTTATGTCGCCAATTGTGCCTTTTGTTGCGCTCATACCAACAAAATATGGGGGGTTCTGAACATAGGTTGACGAGTCTTCCCACGCATATGTGTCGCCGTCGGGTACGGTGACTGCCTGCCAGTTCTCGTCGCCTTTGAACACGTCCGCATATTTTGCCGCGAAGATTTCCCGGGTCACGTATTTCTGGATGAATTCCTGGATTTCCTTGTTTGAAGGCCAGATATCTTTCAGGAAGACGTCATTGCCGTCCTTGTCCTGTCCAATGGGTTCGGCCGTCAGATCAATGTTGACGGTACCAGCAAGGGCGTAGGCAACCACCAGAGGCGGTGAAGCCAGATAGTTGGCCTGGACATCAGGCGAAATGCGGCCTTCAAAGTTGCGGTTTCCTGACAGAACGCCCGCGGCGATCAAGCCTTTCTCGTTGATGGTTTTTGAGATATCGGCGTCCAGCGGGCCTGAATTTCCGATACAAGTCGTGCAACCAAAGCCAACCAGGTTGAAGCCGACTTGATCAAGTTCTTTTTGCAGGCCTGAATTTTCGAGATATTCAGCAACAACTTGCGAGCCAGGGGCAAGCGATGTCTTGACCCATGGCTTTTGCTTGATGCCCAGCTTGTTTGCGTTTCGGGCCAGTAGGCCGGCGCCGATCAAAACCGATGGGTTGGATGTGTTGGTACAGGAGGTGATCGCTGCGATGGCAACGTCGCCATTGCCCAGATCAAAATCCTCGTTCTCAACTTCGTACCTTTTGTCCAGAAGCGCAGCTTCTTTTTTGTATTCAGAAACAAAGGCTTCGCGATATCCAGCGCCGACACCTTCAAGCGGGATGCGGCCTTCCGGGCGTTTTGGTCCGGCCATGGAAGGCACGACAGTTGAAAGGTCAAGTTCCAGCGTATCGGTAAATACCGGATCAGCAGCATCTGATGTGCGGAACATGCCCTGCTCTTTTGCATAGGCTTCAACCAGCGCGATACGATCCTCCTCGCGACCCGTGATGTTCAGGTAATTCAGCGTCTCATCATCGATCGGGAAGAAGCCACAAGTAGCGCCGTATTCCGGGCCCATATTGCCAATGGTTGCAGCATCAGCGAGTGTCAAATGATCAAGTCCCGGACCATAGAATTCAACGAATTTGCCCACCACGCCTTTCTTGCGCAGCATCTGCACAACGGTCAACACGAGGTCGGTTGCCGTAATACCTTCCTTCATTTCACCGGTCAGCTTGAAGCCGATGACTTCCGGCAGCAGCATGGAGATCGGTTGGCCGAGCATTGCAGCTTCGGCTTCAATGCCGCCCACACCCCAGCCCAATACGCCAAGACCGTTGATCATGGTTGTGTGTGAATCTGTACCAACGCAAGTGTCGGGATAGGCAATCGTTTGGCCTGCATCTTCCTTGGTCCATACGCACTGGCCCAGATATTCGAGATTGACCTGGTGGCAGATGCCGGTGCCCGGTGGTACGACGCGGAAGTTGTTAAATGCGCTCTGACCCCATTTCAGGAAGCGGTAACGCTCGCCATTCCGACCATATTCCAGTTCAACATTCTTGGCGAAGGCGTTTGGATTACCGAATTCATCGACGATTACCGAGTGGTCGATGACCAAATCAACAGGCACAAGAGGGTTGATTTTCTGGGCATCACCGCCCAGCGAAACCATTGCGTCGCGCATGGCGGCCAAATCCACCACAGCCGGCACGCCGGTAAAGTCCTGCATCAATACCCGCGCCGGACGATAGGCGATTTCATAGCCAGCCGTACCCTTGTCATTGAGCCAATTGGCGACCGCCTGGATATCCTTTTTCGTGACCGAACGGTCGTCTTCGTTGCGCAACAGGTTTTCCAGCAGCACTTTCATGGAGAAAGGTAGTTTGGAGATTCCCTCAAGGCCGTTTTTCTCTGCTTCGGCAAGGCTGTAATAGGTGTATTCCTTA